>JAUXBJ010000299.1 GCA_030619425.1 bacterium | reverse complement strand
TACCGTGATTACTTCAAACGGCATAAGATAGACATCTCATTCACGCCGTACTACCATCCGATCCTCCCACTCCTGTGCGATACCGATGTCGCCCTTGAAGCCACTCCCCGGTTGAAGTTGCCCGACAAACGCTTCTGTCATCCGGAGGATGCCGAGTGGCAAATTCGTCGATCGATGGAGAAGTTTGAGGAATGGTTTGACGCCCCGATGGCAGGTATGTGGCCTTCGGAGGGTTCGGTGTCCGAGGAGGTCGCCGAGATGTTGATCCGTTTGGGCGTGAAGTGGGTTGCCACTGATGAAGAAATCCTGTACGGTTCCCTCAAGAAGTCCAATATGGACCCACGAGCGCATCCAGTCCACGCCGTCTACGAATACGGCTCGGGGCTGAAGCTCTTTTTCAGAGACCACGCTCTGTCCGACCGAATCGGTTTTGTCTATTCCGGTTGGGACGCCGACAAAGCGGCTGCAGACTTCGTTGGTCATCTGAGAAGGTTGCGGCAGTTACTGGCTGATCGTCTTGACCAGGTTGTGGTGCCTGTGATTTTGGATGGAGAGAACGCCTGGGAGTACTTCCCCAACGACGGTCGTGATTTTCTAAACGAGTTGTATCGCCTTTTGACTGATGATCCTCTGATCCAGACAGTAACGTTGACTGAGGCCGCGCAGAGCTTGAAGTCGCAGTCGTTGCCTTCACTCTTTGCCGGAAGTTGGATCAATCACAATTTCAGTATCTGGATTGGTCACCAGGAAGACAATGCCGCCTGGGATCTTCTGAGTGAGGCCCGCAATACCTTAACGGAGTTTGAAAAGCAACACTCTGATTTCGACCCTACCGCCGCCTGGCGGCAAATCTACATCGCCGAGGGGTCCGACTGGTGCTGGTGGTACGGCGATGAACATCGCGGTGCCGGCAATGAGCAGTTTGATCGCATCTTTCGCCGCCACCTCATGGCTGTGTACGAATTGTTGGAACTGGAGGTTCCGGCCAGACTGCATGATCCCATCTATCACGCCGGCGCCGGTCTCAAGGCCGTGTCGCCCGATGCCCTGGTGACACCTGAGATTGATGGTCGTCTGTCGGATTTTTACGAATGGGCTGGTGCGGGTTACTTCGATTGCCTCAAAGCGGGTGGCGCCATGCATCGCGTTGAGCGTTACCTCTCAAGGATACATTTCGCTTATGATCACCAACGGCTGTATATTCGGCTTGACTTTGTTGACATGAAAGCCTTAGAATTAGTCAAGAAGCCGGTTTTTCGGATCGCTTTCTTCACCCCGGAGGTGCGACATCTAATGTTGGCGCCGACCGGCGCGGATGAGGCGGCCGAAGAGGCTGGCTGGTATCAGTACTGCCTTGGTGACATGCTTGAGCTTGCTGTGGATCGGTCCTGGTTATGGGAAGAAGGCTTCGGCCGGGTTGGCTTCACGGTGACGCTGTTGGACGGGCAGGAAAACCTGGAAAACTGGCCTGAGGACGAGCCAATTGAAATCAACGTGGCCGAAAAAAACAGAGAGATGTTTTGGCCCGCTTAGCCTGCCGCTTCGGAGCGCCAGGGAGGCACTATGACAGATTCGTTTTTCCAAGACAATGCCGATGAGAAACCGACCGGGGAGATTCCCGGTCTTGACGAGACCGCGCAGGACAGTCCCAGCGGTGCGAACACCGGAGGGTTCGTCTCGGATGAGGGACGTATGGCTGCTATCATGGCGTACATCCCGCTTTTGTGCTTTGTGCCGCTCTTGAGCATGAAAGATAACAAAGAGGCGCGCTTTCACGCTCGGCAGGGAGTGCTGTTGTTCCTCATCGAACTGGTTGCGGTGTTGTTCCTGATTGACGCCATATCCGATCTGGTGTTCAAGGGCATCCTGATCGGCGCTGTGGCTTTGTCGGTGGCCGGTATCGTGTTCGCCATCCAGGGCAAGAACTACCGCTTGCCGATCATTGGTGACCTGGCCGACAAAGCCAAGCTCTGAGCGGGCGTAAAACGCTGCTCGGACTCAGCGAAGGTTTTCAGTGGTGTCACCAATACAGGAAGGTCCATCGCCATGAATAATACTCCACTCAAACCGTTCATCTACGTAATAGCGGCTGCTTGCCTGGTCCTGTTGCTGTCGTGCGCTACCACTGGTCCCGGTGGGCAAAAATCGTTCATTATTATTCCGTCCGGTCAAGAGGTTGAGATCGGCGCCGGTATGGCGCAGCAAGTGGAGGGAACCGAGACTATCCTGCCTGACTCCGTCTGGCAGGCATATCTGACCGAGGTGGGGCAGAGGATCGTTGATATCTGTGACCGGCAGGAGATCGAGTACCATTTCAAAGTCATTCAGTCCGATCAGGTCAACGCCTTCGCGGCGCCGGGTGGTTACGTGTATTTTTATACCGGATTGTTGCGCGAGATGGACAACGAGGCGGAAATGGCGGCGGTGATGGCGCACGAGATCTCGCACGTCGTCGCGCGACATGGCATCAAGCGACTCCAGAAAGCACTCGGGGTGGCCTTGGCCTACGAGTTGGCCTTTGGGGGCGAGGGGGCCGGACAGGCGTTGGATGCTGCTATTGGATTAGGTATGGGGCTGGTCTTTGCCGGTTACTCGCGCGGTGCCGAACGCGAGGCCGATCAATTCGGTATTCATTACATGGCGAAGGCCGGTTATGATCCTCAGGGTGCTCTCGGGATGTTCGACAAACTTGCGGCGCTCGGTGATCGTGGCGCGCCGAATGTCTTCGACAAACTGGCCAGTTCTCATCCTGAGACGCAGGAACGGATCGCCAATGCGCACGCTCAGATCGCCGAGATGCAACCACTCCCACCCGGTCTGACGCTGGGCGAATCTCGTTACCAACAGATGCTCAAACGGTTTCCGTCGAAGTAACGGCATCAATCTGCGCCTTGCACCCCACGCACCTTGACAGAGTTCCTGTGGACGCGCGAAAGGTGTGGTCTCGCGATGACGTAGAACCATCCCACAATCCCAGGTATTATGGCCTACAGAATCACCTTGTTGGCTTGTCCGGGGCATGACCACAGCCTGCTATATGATGTTCAGTTGCCCGCGCTTGGCTAACTCTATCGCATCGGCGACGGTTCCGTCGGAAAATACGGCGGCCTTCACGTTCGCGGCCTTGAAGACCTGGAGGGCCTTGGGACCGAAGTTCTGTGATACAACATAGTCGACATTGTTGTCCACTACGGCCTCCGCCGCTTTCACTCCCGCACCACCGGCGAGCTGAGAAATTTCCTGGTTGTCAAGCACCTCCAATTCGCCACTTCCAGTATCATGAATGACAACGTACCTGGCTCTGCCAAAGCGCGGGTCTATCTTGCTCGACAACTCTCTCCCCTCGGAAGCAACAGCTATTCTCATGTTCTCTCCATTTAACTTACTGATTTCCCTAATTCATTCAGGTCTTTGATGAATTGTCTAATATCATCTTCACCAAACCCTTTTTCCTCGGCAGCTTCTTCGAGCGTTCCCCAGATCGGTTCCCCACATTGAACACACCTGATTCCCCTTCTGCTCAAGTAAGAGACAGCTCCCGGGACGCTTTCAATCAAATCCTCAATTGAAGTACTATTTGTGACTCTCATTCTCGAAATACCAATCTGATATCCGCCCAAGTTCTCTCAGTTCTATGTCATTCCGGAGACAGTCCTTCCGTGAAATCCGCATCCTCATCGGTAACCTGCACGGCTGTGACACAACACGTTGAATTGTTGAAACATATCATCACAATCAATGGAGCCACGCATGATCGGTTTTTGTCCCACCGAGCATGATAGATTCCTGGTTCTATTTATCTTGTAACGTACACCAGGTAACCAGGATGATGGCGCCCGTCTTGGAAGCAAACGGGCCGTGCTCCACTGCTTTGGGAATCACACGAAAAGTCCCGGATCGATATGTTTCACCCTT
>JAUXBJ010000065.1 GCA_030619425.1 bacterium | reverse complement strand
ACGAGTGTTCCAGCGCATCGGGTGGCAACAGAAATACGTAGGTCCGGCCAACTGAGTTCGTGGTGACGATTTTCAGTCCTGTAGGTCGAAACCCCTGGTCCGAAGGACCGTCCTGAGCGGAGTCGAAGGGCGGGTTTCGACATCATAGACCGACAAGACAAAACCAAAAAATCACGCGAAGCGCGTGGTGTCGAAACCCCTCCTACGGCGGACTTTCAGCGCAGGGGTTTCGACCTACGGTTAAGAGGCGGGTTTCGGTCTACGATCGCGGTTCAACCCATAGATTTTTTGGGAAAGTCCAATAACAAGATCTTCAGTTGCGCAGGGGGGTTATTCGATGTGAAGATCATACGGCATCCGGGCGTAGATGCCTTCCTCGCAAAGATCAGGGAGCAGGTTGATTCCGTCGTCCACGACGTTCGATTCGCCCAGGAGGAGTCCCGCCACCACGCAGAACAAAGATCGCCCCGGCAGGAGAAACAAGGGTCGCTTCACCGGGTAGACGGCAACACGGTAGTCATCAACTCCGGCCCGCCGAGCAGTGTAGTCGAGCGCCTGCCTAACACCTCCCAGTTCATCGATCAGACCGTTTTGTTTTGCTTCCCGACCGGTCCACACCTGCCCCTGCGCCAGAGCATCCACCGAGTCGATTCCCAGCTTGCGACTCTCGGAGACTAACTCAAGAAAGTGACCATAGAAAGCCTCCAGGTGTGAGAAGTACTTACGGCGTTCATCATCAGTGAAAGGGCGCATGGTGGTGAGCATACCGGCGTACCGACCACGGGTGTACAATTCCTTGCCGAGATCGATTTTGTCATACAAGCCGCTAAGGTCAGCCTTACCCCCGAAGATGCCGATCGACCCGGTGATGCTGCCTGGCTCGGCGAAGATGTATTGCGACGGCATGGCGACGTAGTAGCCGCCGGATGCAGCCACGTTGGCCATGGAGACGGTGAGCGGTTTGCGCTCAGCAGCTTTGCCGGCAATATGATGAATGTCCTCTCCGGCAAGCGCGAAACCGCCGGGGGAGTTGATACGCAGCACCACGCCCGCCACCGACGGGTGACCCATCGCCTGGGCGAAACCAAGGTTCATCAAGGCCGGAGTGACACTCTGACCGCGGCTGAACGGATCGCCGCCTTTTGAACTGATTTCGCCTTCGGCTACCACCATCGCTATTACCGGCTGGGGTGGCCAGCCGTCGTTCAGCAAAGTATCTCTGAGGTATCTCTTGAATGTTATTTGGGGAAGTGGCGACAAGAACTTGTTGTCGAGTTCGTCCCGATAGCTCAGGCCGTCAACGAGACCATACTCAATCGCCTCGGGGGAACTGAACGGGCCGGTGTCGATCAGGTTCCTGACTGAGTCGGCTGACAGTGTGCGTCCATCGGCAATGGCTGTTACCAACTGATCGTACAAATCATCGAGCAACCGATTGATCTGGGCGCGGTTTTCACGGGAAGATTCGCTTCGAGTGTACTGTTCCGCAGCCGTCTTGTAATCACCAACTTGCATGATGTCGGCCTTGATACCCAGTTTGTCAAAGCTGCCGGCGTAGAACGTCAACTCCGCCCTCAGCCCAACTAATTTGAGTTGGTCCACCGGCGCCATGAGAATGCGGTCGGCGACACTGGCAACGTAGTAAGAGATGTTGCCGGAGCGCGACAGGTGACATGTGATCGGTTTGCCGTGGTTCTTGAAATCGACCAGGGCGGCGCGTAACTCCTGAGCCTGAGCAAACCCGATAGACAAGCCGCGCAAACTGATGAGCATCTCATCGACCGATGGATCCTCAGACGCTCGGTAAATGTTGGTGATCAACGTCGCGAACGGCGTGCGCTTGCGTCCGATGATCGGCTGCGGAGGGTTTTCGGACAGAGAGCCGGAGAGACCGAGCGTCACCCGTCGACCGCGCGGTGGGATCACGGACGGTTGCCGCAAATTAGTGCTGCCGACATATACGTCGGTGTGCCGGTGATCGCCGCCATCGGTGAAGTGAGCCTGCGACCCCACAAAGTAGTTAAGCAAGTTAGCCCGAAATCCGATCTGGAAGTTTCGGTCGGAATCCAGATACCCTCGAAGGTAGAGTCCGTTATTCGTAGCCAGTTCTGCGTGGTAAACGTAATCGGCGTTGGACAGTCTGGTCCTGGTCGAGAGAAACATGTCAACCGACAGGGTGAGCCGTCGTCCCATCGGACGATAGGCCGCCGAATAACGCATTTCGGTTTCGGTCCGATGTCCTTCATCGTTGCGAGCACGGTTAAGGTTCTCAAAGACCGCCGCCCAGCGAAACTTATCGCGCCCACCCGCCAGTCCGACATTCCAGAAATGCCTCCGGTGGAGATCGGGCGGACCCTCTTTGAAATAGCGATAGGAACCTCCCAGGTGCGTACCGCTTCCCAGAGTCATGCCCAGTGCAAACAGATACTCCTTGAAGTCATCACCGTCGGGATTGTAAAGACTACGGTAGGCCGTCGCCAGCCGATCACGGTTGGTGACAAAACCCCAACTGCGGCCCAACTTGTCATGGTCATAGCTCGTCATGAGCTGAAACGATGAAGCCGCATAGCGCGACAGTCCGGCCGGGTTGACCCAGGCCGCTTCCGGCCCGAACACTGACGCCGCCGGTTGGTAGTAAAAGACGGACTGAAGTTTTGAAACTCTCTGAGCTGAGGCCGTTCCGCCGATAGTCACGACGACTATCCCGATCAGCACAAACCATCGAATCCTGCGGTTATTCACAATGAAGCTCCTTACTCACCGGCTGAAACGTAAATGTTGCCCTTGCCTCGAACGGAACCGCTTATCATGGCTCGGCCGTCACCCACGAGGAGATTCAGCCGATTGGGTTCTACCAGTTCCGTCGTGAAGGGAAAGTTCTCCGCCTCGATCTTGCCGCCTTCATCGACCGCCATCGCCAGGACTGCGGAGAATTCCTGTGGAAGCCGCAACTCAATATCCTCGTACTTGTTGGTGACCAGGAGTTGCCCGGCGTTCAGATCGCTGAGGATGATCAGTATCGGTCCGGACGTACACCGGATGTAGCTTTTCTCGTCACCGGCGTCCCAGTCCACGATTTCAATCCGGCCATACGCATTCTTGACGTTGAGGCCACCGGTGAGTCCATTAATACGAATGTCACCACCATCATTTCGGAACACGGCCGGTTGTGTCAGACCGCTTATGCCTTCGGCCGTCAACCTCGAATTGGTAGTAACGACACGAATTTGTCCCGAGATGTCGGTAACGGTAACGCGGCGGTTGGCCGTCTCCACCTCCAGTCGTTCCGAGATGTGAGCCACATCCAAACGGCCCAGCGAGGTCGTATTCTCAAAAGAGACAAAGGGACCGTCAGCGTCGATGTCAAAGTAAGCTGCGTCGATCTCGACCTCGAAGCCCTCTGGAATCTCCACCATCGCCTCAACCAGGCCGGATTCATCATCCTTCCACGGGGCGGGATTCGGGGCGCGCATCTCCAGCCGCAGCCCGGTCGGCGCCGCACTGAGTGATACCGCGATCTGATCGAGATAGTCCACCGCTTGCGACTTGCGCGAGGTGCGAGCTCTCTTGGTATAGGTCAAGATCGCAGAATCGGTCGCGGTTGCCAGGATGGTCAACTCACCCTGCAGACTAGCGGCTGCTTTTATGACTATCTTGTTGCCGTTGCCCGGCAAGGCGGACGACTCCAACTCGCGGGTGGCGAATAACCCTTTCGATTCCTGCTCAACTTCCTGCGCCCAACAAGGCGACAGATGCATCAACAAGGCCAGACCAACGGCCATCACTGAATTCTTCATCAGCTACGTTTTCCTATGGTGTGATGGTAGATTCGCTGCATCATTATCGCCGCCGCCACGGCGGCGTTGAGAGAATCCACACATTTTTCATGTTCCAATTTCCATCGGCAGTCCGAAACCTTCAGGATCGATTCGGAAAGGCCTTCAGCTTCCGAACCGACAGCCAGGATCAGCCGGCTACGCCTGGCGCTTCTGAGATCCGCCGCGTCGCTCTTACCATTTACATCGGCGGCAATCAGTCGGAACTTTCCTCTGCCGACCAATGCTGCTACATCGTCTGCCGCTGTGCGAATAAGGTCCACGCCGAAGATGGCGCCAACACTGGCTCGCACCACCTTCGGTGCATACGGATCGGCGCACTTACCCGCCAGCAGCACAGGGTTGAAGCGAAAGGCTAAAGCACACCGCAAGAGCGTGCCAAGATTGCCCGGATCCGATATCCCATCGCACAATAGTACTGTACGATGCTCCGGGCGGAGAAGTTCATCGGCCGAGCTTCGCGGCAAATCGAATACGCCTATGATTCCCTGCGAAGTTACGCTCT
The DNA here is from genome assembly GCA_030619425.1 of bacterium. GTDB lineage: Bacteria > Zixibacteria > MSB-5A5 > GN15 > FEB-12 > JAJRTA01. The sequence goes on along the minus strand of JAUXBJ010000065.1, from coordinate 3,223 downwards.
CTGAGAATCCGTTCAACTCGCGCGCAGAGACTTCGACAACCTGAACCCGACGCCGGCGGAATTGCCCGACCAGATGATGACCGCGTTCCGCCAGTAGCGCCGGTGACCAGAGCAACAGTTCAGGGCGGACATCGTGCCGTATCGCTTCCTCAAGCAGCCGCACTCCTTCAGCCGCGAACCTGCCCAAGGCACGGCGACCTTTCCGCGTGTGCAACGACTTGATATCTTTTTGTTCCTTTTTGGTTATCGACACCATAAGTTGCCTCTGAGGTGCAAGTCGTTCAAAGCCTAATGAATCGCTCAATGCGTCTACTTGGCAAGTGAAAACTCTGTTGACATGGCTGTTGCCGGCGCTGGTTGTAATCATCCTGCCGGTTAAAGCCGCTTCTGATATTCTCATCGGCGGTCTTGATGGACTGGACCCGCACGACAATGGTGAGCGCTACCATGTCCTGCTGGCCCTTTCCGGGGGCGGGGCGCGCGGCATTGCCACCATCGGCCTGCTGAAGGCGTTTGAAGAAAAAGGTGTCGAGATTGAGGCCGTCGCCGGGACATCTATTGGCGGGATTATCGGCGGCCTCTACGCTTGTGGGTACAGCCCCGACGAGTTGGCCGACATCGTTCGCAACCTCGATTTGACCGGTCTTCTTTCCAATCAGCCGTCGCGTCGAACCATGTTCCTCACCCAGCGGGAAGAGCGCGACCGGCATCTGCTATCGATTCGCTTCGATGGCTTCAAACCCGTGATCCCCCGGGCTTTGACGGCCGGGCAAAAGCTGACCACGATTCTGACAGCTTTGACGACGCGGGCCAACTACCATGCAGCGGGTAACTTCGACCGGCTGCCGATCCCCTTCAAGACCATCAGCACCGACATTGTCAGTGGACGTGAAATCGTGCTCGACTCAGGCTCCCTGGCCGACGCCATGCGAGCTACGATGGGTTTCCCCCTGGCCTTCACGCCGCTGGACAAAGGCAACCAGTTGTTGATGGACGGCGGCATGGTGACACCGATACCGGTCGATCTGGTGCGGAATATGAGCGACTCGGTGAGCTTCACTGTTGCCGTCAACACCGTCAGCCCTCTTCTGCCGAAAGACGAGCTTTCAACGCCGCTGGATATTGCCAACCAGGTGACATCGATCATGACAGCCGACAAGCTCGCAACTCAACTGCTCAAAGCCGATTACCCCATTGAGCCGCCGCTGGACGGTATCGAGATGTCCGATTTCAAGGCCAGGGATAGCCTGATTGAGATCGGTTACCGGGTCGGCTTGACGGCCGCCGACAGTATCATTGCTTTGCTGCGAGAGAAGCAGGACAGCACCAGTTTCGCTGTTGTCTCGATGCAATTCGACAGTTGCGCTCAACATTATGCCGCCCGTTTCAAAGAACGTCTACTGGATCGCACATTTAGTCAGAGCCAACTGATCGCTGTGCTCAAAGAAATATACCTTGAGTTGAATCTGTTTTGTTTGGAAGCACAACTCGGCCTGGTCGACGATCACGGCGTGCATGACCGACGGCTGAGCTTGACCATCAACGCAACACCGACCCAAAAATGGACTGACGTACAGGTAGAGTTGGTCGGCAATGCGATGTATCCGGATTCTCTGCTTCTGCATTTGCTTCGAGGCGGGGACACAGTTATGACATCAGAGTCTTTGCGCCGCGGTTTGGACCGTATGCTGGGCCTGTACCGTAGTGATGGTTACGATCTGGCTGATATCGAGGCGATATCACTGACCGACTGCGGCACTCGTTTGAAAGTGGTACTTGACGAAGCGGTATTGACCCACGTTGACATCAGCGGCAATGATCGCACTAAGGACTGGATGATCAAGACCAACTTTCCGCTCAAGGCAGGACAGCCATACTCCACCGGACGGGCCTCGCGCGGCCTGGCCAATATCTACGCATCGGACCTGTTCAGTCGCGTCACGGTTGACCTGACGCCGTGCGAGCAGGGCGCCGAGCTGAAAATCAGCGTGGAAGAAAAGCAGGCTCATCAACTGCGCCTGGGTTGGCACTGGGACGACAAATACCAATCAGAGGAGTTCGCCGAGTTCCTCGATAACAACGTTATGGGTGCCGGGCTGCAATATCTTCTGCACGCTCGCTACGCTCAGGATCGACAGGCATACTACCTCGATTTCAAAGCGGACCGCCTCTTCTCTACGTATCTGACAGCCAAAGCACGGATATATCACACCCGTCTTGACCGCAACGTTTACGATGTCGACGGCCGTGTGGTCGACGAACGTGACGAGAATCGCACCGGCTTCGTCCTGCGATTTGGACAGCAAATATCTCGGCTGGGCATCGTTACAGCGGGGCTGGTGGTGGAAGAGGTGGAGTACGAATTCCCCAGGACTCAGACCAGCGAGAGCTTCGGTCTGCGCGCTCTCAAACTTGAGTCGCTGGTGGAGACTTTTGACCGCATCCCATTCCCGGAGTCAGGCAAGAAACATCTTTTCGAGTTACAGTTTACCGGCAAGAGTCTCGGCGGCGAGGTCGAGTATACCAAGTTCTATTCCTCTTTGGAGGCGTACTGGTCACTGGGGCGGCGGTTGAACTATCACCCCAAAATCGCTGTCGGTTTGTCACGGTCCGGCCTGCCGCCCTCGGAGAAATTCTATATCGGCGGGATGCATTCGTTCGCCGGCTTTCGCACCGACCAGCTTTCCGGCGACAAAGTCTTTGCGATGTCACACGAGTTCAGATTCAAACTGCCGCTGCGGCTCTACCTGAACTTTCGCTATGATACCGGTGATGTCTATGGCAGCGCGGACGATATCAAGCTGAGCGGTTTGCGTCACGGTTTCGGGCTGGCAGCCGCTTTCGATTCGCCTATCGGTCCCTTTGAGTTTGGGTACGGCGCGGCGGACGAAGGGTTCGAACGTTACTATATAAACATCGGCCTGGCCTTCTAATATGCTTGACGCTAAGGTATGATGATGTTGATACTGTTTAGAGAACTACGACGGAGTACTCATAAAATGCGTGACCAGCATTCACTTCGACTTGTTGCGGCGCCGCTTCTGGCTATCGTGGTACGCACGATCATATCTGTTGGCTGTTCGGACCAGCGGATTGTCACACCCGTCTGTGAGGGCTGCTTTCGCTTTTACGTTGATTTCCCCAACAGCGGTACGCAGAACGTGCTGCGGGACGTCTATTTCGTCGACAGCGCCGACGGCTGGGTGGTGGGACACGACGGCTT
>JAUXBJ010000141.1 GCA_030619425.1 bacterium | reverse complement strand
GTGTGACCCGACGATTACTCATAAGCCATTGTTGCACAGCAGGACTATCAACCGGCAGGTCACACGTTTGCCTTCGGCAACCGCAAGACCTGCCGGAACACGCACTTGCGAGACAGCCTCTCCCGGTCTGCCCCACTGTAATACGTCATGCGGCAAACCGGTACCCCACCTAAAGCGGAGCGGCAGGTGGGCTTCATAATGAGGAACCCACCCGACGCCGAAGCTCTGGGTGGGGTACCGAGTACCGTTGATGATGGGGCTGATATGTCGAGGGATAGCGTGCGCAAGTGTGGCATGCCACCTATTCCAGCAGTTTTTGCACACGAGCGATGTCGCGCTGGGCGCGCAGATAGTCGTCAGGACGACCCACATCTAACCAGTACCCGTCGTAACGGTAGGTATTGACCGGCTCGTGTCGTTCGAGTAAGCTTAGCATCAGTTCGTCGAAACCGAACGGTTTGTCCTCAGGTACAAACTTGAGGACCCGACGTGAAAATACGTAGACTCCCATGGACACGGTCAGGTGGCTGACAGGTTTCTCGGTGAACGAAGCGGCCATGCCGTCGGTCCCCACTTCAATTACGCCGTAGTCGACTATATTGCTTCTCTCGTGAATCGCTACTGTCAGATCGGTACCGCCGTCCAGATGGTGTCGAAACAGTTCGGCGAAATCCAGGTCGGTGAGGATGTCGCCGTTGACTACGAGGAATTGATCCGGCAGCGAACTCATCGCTTTGAGAGGACCGACCGTGGAAAGAGGTTTGCTCTCGTGCTCGTAGATAACCTCCAGCCCGAAACGTCCGCCGTCACCGATGGCTGCCATTATCAGGTGGGCCAGATGGTTCACGGCAAGGCGCACTTTAGTGACGCCGCATCGTTGCAGGCGACGGAGCAGGATCTCGATAATCGGTCGGTCGCCGATGGTTACCAGCGGTTTGGGGAGTTCCGCAGTCAGCGGTAGCAGGCGCGTACCCTGGCCGCCGGCCAGAACGACTGCTTCCATTACGAGGTCCTTCTCACGGTTTTACGACACGTTAAAGCCACCGAACGTTTCCTCATGCATTGCGAAACATTTCACTGTCGGGGTCAACAATGATCCCCGATCTGATAGCGCCGATAATCTCACGGATGCCATCGCTCACGCTCCGGCTCAACTCAAATCCCAACTGTCGCCGCGCTTTGTCGAAGTTGACGCGGTAGTCGCGCGGGTCTTCATCGCGCTGTACGTAGACGACATCATCGGCACCGGTATCCAGTTCCCTGACGATCATGGCGACGAGACTCTCTTTTTGATAGTTCTCATCGTTTCCGCCGATGTTGAAAGCCTGCCCCGCGACCTTCTCGGTCTCAGTTCCCAGCACCGTAACACAGGCGGCCGCCAGGTCGCAAGCGTGAGCGTACGGCCGCCAAAACTGCCGCCCGTGCACTTCCAGTCGTCGCGACAAAGTTAACTCACGCGTGAACTCGTTGACGGTCAGGTCGAACCGCGGACGCGGCGAGAGTCCATAGGCGGTGGCGAAACGAAGCACGGTCGGTGTGAAGTCAGCGCTGTGTGCCTTCAGAAGATACTTCTCAAACCCGACCTTGAGTTCGGCATAGAGCGACACCGGTCTCAACGGGGAGGTTTCATCGACAAAGGAATCATTGGTATCCATCCGGCCATAGTTGCTGCAAGTAGAGGCGAAGACAAATCGTTTTACACCGCTTTGGATCGCGATGGAGCAGAGCATCTCAGAGGCGGTTTGATTCACCTGCCGCGCCAGGTCCGGTTCTTTTCGACAGGCCGGGTCGCCCACGATCGCAGCCAGATGCACGATACTGTCAATACCACTGATAGCGGCGTGCACGTCTTCTTCCCTGCGAAGGTCGCCGTGCCGAAACTCAAACTGTGTGTGGGTCAGATACGACAGAAGTCCCTGCCCGCCGAAGGTCAGGTTGTCCAGGACCCGCACGCCGTACCCGTGATTCAACAGCAGGCCGACCAGGTGCGAACCGATATACCCGGCGCCGCCCGTGACCAGAACGCTCCCCGGTTGCCTGAACATCACTCACCATCCGCGCGGCGGCGCCACGCAGCATTTCCCATCTGCTGGACGTACTTCAGGCTATCACTCACAGTTTGGCCAGCGCCTCCTGGGCTTGCTTGAGTTGGTCACCGGCCAGACCCAGCATGACAGACTTCTGAAGGTTCTCTTTCGCAGCGGGATTGTCTTCCATATAATTAGTCATTCCGATCCAGAAATGCGGTTCGGGCTGATAGGGGAAAGACCGGGATGCTTTGGTAGCTTCGCCCCGCGACAAGTCATAACGCTCCGCCTGGAAATAGACGTAGCAAAGATTCATCCATACGTCGAGATCACCAATGCCGTCGAAAGCGGCCGCGCGGGCGATATTGCTGGCCCGGTTAAGGTCCATCTTGTCAGAGGCAAGCAGTTTCGAATAGTATACGTTGTTGGCGACATTATCGCGATCGCGCCTGTGGTTCTCTTCGAACAAGTCGAAGGCTTCACCCCGGTGATCCAGTCCGTGCATAGCCCAGGCTTTGACGGCATAAACGGTGACGTTGTCAGGGTCGATAGCCAGGGACTGTTCGGTCAGATCAAGTCCGTTCTGGTACCTCCCGCGCTCACACTCCCAGATGGCCGCGAGCCCCAAGGCATCGGAGTTGGAAGTATTTGCCCTGAGCATATCGATAATCGGATCGACCCTATCAAGTTCCCCACGTCTTTTCATGATATCGAGATACTCCCCGATCGCCGTCAGGTCTCCACTGATCAACCGAGCCCCGCTCATCAGCGTCGTTTGGGCTTCATCAAGACGATTGTTTTCGGCCAGTACCAAAGCCTTAAGCAGTCTGATGGCCGGGTAGAGTTCTGAGAAATGAGGGTATTGCTCAAAGAGATCCAATGCCTCTGTGTACAGGCGACGCGCTCGCTGCATCGCTACATACTTCTCAAAAGCCGGCCGATACCAGCGGTTCAATTCCAGGGCTCGGGTGTAGAGTCGTTCGGCCTGGTCGTATTTCCTTATGATCGGCCCGGCGTTCACGTCGGCAATCCCGGTAAGCCAATCAGGCTGAGAACGATGGTACTCCTCCAGCAGGGTTATGAACTCTTTATAGCCATCGAAATCCCCGATCTTGTGCATCAGATGCGCAATGCGGAGTTTGACCTCCAGTGCATTGGCGTATTCGGCCGACAATTGCCGCAACAAATCCATATTCTCTGCACCCGAGATTACTTCGGGGCTGTTAGCCTGCAAGGTGTAAACCATGTAGTCACAAAAATCGGGGAGATACCCCTCCTTCTTCAGACGCAGTTGTAATAAGCCCATGTCGGTGCCGGCCGACAGAAAGTCGGAGCTCTCGGCACGAGCCAAAATATCGAGGGACACCGACATGACTGATGCATCGGTCAGTCTCCGGTAATCGGAGGAGGCTCCCTTGGCCTTGGAATGCTCGCCGGTGGCGCGATAGTAGTGCAGCCACATCCCCGTTCGCACCACTTCGCCGCCGTCAGCGGCTTCGATACGAGCTATCGCTTGCCGGGCCTCAAAAAAGTATCTGACCCTGATGCAGCGGAAAAAGTGATCCAGCAGAAGGTCGTGGTCGGCGGGTCGGCTTTCCAGGGCGCGACGGCCGAAAGATATCGCTGAGTCAATCAAACCGACAGTCTCGTACAGATCGGCTGCACCCATCAGGAAATCCACGGACTCCTGAGGGTCGGCCATCACTCGCTCACGATTGCTTCGGGCCGAATCGATTTCGTTGCGGAGATAGAGAACCCGGGCGACCATGAGATCACTAAGCACCGATGAGGCGCCCAACTTCTGGGCCTTTATGATTTCCCGCTCGGCGCCACGGTACTGACCGAGTCCGATCATGGCCCGGGCCAGCAACAACCGTGCTTCGGGATCGGCCGGCCGTTGCTGAGCGTTGTCTGAGGCCGCTCGCGTTGCGTTTGTATACTCTCCCAGGCGTGAAAAGGCCCGACATATCCCCTCAAGAGCAGGCCCAAAAGTGGGGTCAACGGTCCCAACCATCATGTACTCGTGCACCGCGTCCTGGTAGCTGAGTTGACGTTCGCGAATCAGACCGGTACAATACGGGACAAAGGGGCTCCCGGGATCCAGTTCGCCCATTTTGTCGATGGTGACCCTAGCCTTTTCAAATTGGTAATGGTCTATCTGTTCCTCGGCGGTGGCGTATAGCGACTGCATTTTCTGTTGGGGTGTCTGGCTGCATGCTGCGACGAGGGCGACAATCAAGCTTAAGATCAGAGTTTTTCTCATATGTTAGCATCCTTTTCGACTACTGAAGCAAGTCCTTAACTCATTTCGGTTATTGAAGTTAATACTTTTATACCGACGAGCAAGCCATTATTTCCCACTATCGGAAGGGTTGGGCCGTAGCAAAAACTGTGCTTGCTCGAGAAAATTGTTTGGTTCCAGCGTTTGTTGCCCTTATATTCGAGTATGGACACATTGACTTCGGACAGGTTAGTTAAATACTACCGAAAACGGGCTGTCGTCGACGAGGTTACGATGAACATTGAGCCCGGAGAGGTAGTCGGGTTGCTTGGACCTAACGGCGCCGGAAAGACGACTACGTTCTACATGATCATCGGGTTTGTTCGTCCTGATAAGGGGAAGGTGTTCCTGGGTGACCGCAACATCAGCCGGCTGGCGATGTACAAGCGAGCCGCCGCCGGGATCGGGTATCTCGCCCAGGAGGCTTCGGTATTTCGCAAGATGACGGTCGAGGACAACATCATGTCTATTCTGGAGTTTCGGAAAATGAGTCGCAAGCAACGCAAGCAGAGACTGCAGGAACTCCTGGAGGAGTTGGACCTGATGGACCTCAGAAAGAACATGGCTTATACTCTCAGCGGTGGCGAGCGTCGCCGGGTCGAGATTACCCGCGCCCTTGTTAACGAGCCGAAATTCATGCTGCTGGACGAACCGTTCGCCGGTATCGATCCGATTGCGGTAGAGGATATTCAGAAGATAATCAAGCGCCTGATTGCCAAGAAGCTCGGGGTTCTGATTACCGATCACAACGTTCGCGAAACCCTCTCGATCTGCGATCGTGCCTATATCATGTGTGACGGCAAGATTCTCAAATCCGGTACGTCGGAGTTCCTGGCCAATGACGCCGAGGCGCGCAAAATCTACCTTGGAGAAAAATTCCGGTTGAATTGACGGTGGAAAGAGGATGTCTGATTACTGAACGATTTGGGCTGGTGGTATGAATCATGGGAGCTTGGCTTCCGACATTACTAAAAAGGCGCTTTCTGCGCCGGTAAAGGCGGAAGAATGAATATGCGGATAATAGGTTAAACGATGAAACTGGAACTTCGATTAGGTCTCAGGCAGATACTCGCGCCGCAGTTGATCCAGTCTCTGAAGATGCTTCAGATGCCGGCGCTCAAGCTGGAGCAGACGATCCGCCATGAGTTGGCCACCAACCCCCTCCTGGAGGAAGTCGAAGAACTCGAGGCCGAGGAACAGCTTGATCTTGACAAAGAGTCGGAGTTCGATGTTGCGGCCGACGACAAGAAGGAAAGTGATGACAGTGTCGATTGGGATCAGTTTTTCGCCGACGAAGATGAGGGCTACAAAGTTAACCTGCCGCGCGAGGAAAAGGAGGAGCGCTTTGAAGGTCCCGCCGCCCAACAGGAGAGCCTGTTCACTCATCTGAGCGACCAGTTGGCCATGCTGAAGTTGTCGGAGGAGGAGCATCTGATAGCCGAGTACATCATCGGGAATATAGCTCCCGACGGCTATCTGACAATAAGCGTGGCTGAAATGACCGCCGAGCTGGAGATAGAGGAATCCAAGATCGACGAAGTACTCGCTCTCGTTCAGCGATTCGATCCCACCGGTGTAGCGGCGCGCGATCTTCGGGAATCACTCATGATTCAGATGCGGGACAAGGGTAT
>JAUXBJ010000330.1 GCA_030619425.1 bacterium | reverse complement strand
GTGTCAACGGAGTGAGTTCGTGGCTGAAGATGAGTTCCTGCTGGCTCATGTGTCGAACTTCCGGCCGGTTAAGCGGATCATGGATGTGATCGATACGTTCGATAAGATTCGGTACGAATTGCCTGCGCGGCTGGTGATGATTGGCGAGGGACCTGAGACTATTCTGGCTCGGAGGCAGATCAAAAAGAGGGGGCTTAGCGACCGCGTCATCCTCCTGGGCAACCAGAGTCGGGTCGAGGCGGTGCTGCCGTGCGCCGATCTGTTTCTGGTACCCTCGGAGGAAGAGTCCTTCGGGCTGGCCGCACTCGAAGCGTTGGCCTGCGGTGTGCCTGTCATCGGCACGGCCGGAACTGGTCTGACAGAAGTGGTTGATGATTTCCATAACGGCTACCTCCTGCCGGTCGGTGACACCGCCGCTATGGCTCGCGCCGCCTTGTCGCTGTTGAATGAGCCACAGCGACTGGTCGAGTTCAAGAAAGCAGCGGCCGAAAGGGCGCTCTCCAAGTTCAGTGCCGACCGAATCGTGACGCAGTATGAAAACTACTACCAGGAAGTCTACGATGCCTGATACAGCCAAACTTGATGTTCTGGCGATCGCTGCTCACCCTGACGATACTGAAATAACGTGTGGCGGGTTCATGATTAAGATGGCCAATCTCGGTCGTAAGACCGGAGCCCTTGATCTGGCCGCCGGAGAGATGGGAACGTTCGGCAGTGAGACGGATCGCGCCGCCGAAGCCGCTGCCGCTGGGAAGATTCTGGGGTTGGCCTATCGTCACAATCTCGGCCTGCCGGACTCGGCCATCGAGGTAAACCAAACCAACAAACTGAAGATCGCCGACATCATCCGCCGGACCCGACCGGAGTTGGTCATCATCCCCCACTGGGAGCAACGTCACCCGGACCACGCCGCCTGCTCTCGGCTTGCTTTCGACGCCTGCTTTCTGGCCGGTCTCAAGAAGCTGGATGTTGACGGTGAGCCGTTTCGGCCGCGCAAGATTATCTACGCTTCCTATTTCCGAAACAAGGACAACTCCTTCCTGGTCGATATCTCCGATTGGTTTGAGACCAAGTGTCAGGCAGTAGCGGCATATCAGTCACAGTTTGCCGAGGAGGTAACGGCCAGGCGGATTTTCATGCCGGGCGTGGATATCTATGAGATGATGCGGGTGCGCGCTGCCGCCCTTGGTCAACAGGTCGGAGTTCAGTACGCCGAGGCGTTCACGATCAAAGAACCGATCTTATACGACGACCCTCAGAAAATGCCGGGTCAGTCGGTTTGAAAAAGCCGACCCGGTTATGCCCCGGACGAGTGAAAGCTGGTGGTTTTTGTTGATGTCTCCCGCTTGTTTCCCCGATAAATACCTGGGAGTATGAGGCAGTCGGCAATTGCCCCCAGTGTGAGACATTATCGTGGAAGAAGACATGAATAATAATACCAGCCGGAACCGCGAAGAGTTGACGTCCGGGCTGACTGTCACTCGGGTGGGAATGCTGGTCAACTTCGCTCTTTTCGTCATCAAGATTACAGCCGGGTGGTTCGGGCGGTCACAAGCGTTGATTGCGGACGGCGTGCATTCGCTGTCCGACCTTCTCAGCGACGTCGTAGTGCTGCTGGGTTTGAAGTGGGGTCGCAAAGAAGAAGACGAGTCGCATCCGTTCGGCCATGCTCGCATTGAGACGATCGCCGGGATGTTTATCGGGCTGGTACTCATCGGCACCGCTGTCGGGCTGGCTTACAGTTCGATTTCCACCATCTCCGACCGCGTCGAATCATCGCCGGGACTTACGGCGATCATAGCTGCCTTGATCAGTGTCGGTCTTAAAGAGGGGCTCTATTGGTACACGGTGAAGGTGGGCCGTCGCATCAGGAGCCTGGCCGTAATCGCCAACGCCTGGCATCACCGCAGCGATGCTCTCAGTTCCATCGCGGTGCTGGTCGGTGTGACCGCCGCCTACCTCTCTCCGGCCTGGGCCATGGCTGACGCCTACGCCGCCCTGGTCGTGACTTTTTTCGTGGTGAAGATCGGTGCCGGACTGATCTGGAGCGCCACCAAAGAAGTGATCGACACAGCTCCGGATCAGGCCGCTATGGACCAGGTGAAAGAGACGGCCTTAAGAGTGCCCGGCGTCCGACAAACACACGACATCCGCGCCCGTCTTTCAGGTGGGCGGATTTTCGCAGAGATCCACATTGTTGTCGACCCCGACCTTACCGTCCGAGCCGGGCACGAGATCGCCGACGCCGTCAAGCAATCTCTTCTCGACGATGTGGCCGGGATGGCGCGGGTTATCGTCCATGTCGATCCGGAGCCCGATCTGTAGGAACTGTCTCACAAGTTCGTTTCGCCGTGCCTTGCGCCTGCCCGCTTTTACTGCTCACTACAAGCCCTGCAAAAACTGTTTGCATAGAGAGCACCGTCCGTTATCTTGTTACTGGATTAATATACCGTCGAGCCGATAGCTAAGCATGCAATTCCTCGAACCCGATAACGATGGCTCACGAAACGCGTGAGTGCAATCAGAACCGGTTGAACGGAACGCAATCAGCAGGAGGCCAGCATGAAAACCTACATACTAATGTCAAAGCTCACGATGCAGGGACCGAGCGTTGTAGAGGTTGCTTCGACTATGAAAAGAGGGCCAAGATCCCGCCAGACCTGGCTTGATATGGTGACAAAGCAGTGTCCGGAGGTCAAGTTTGTGGCTCACTATGCTCTACTCGGAGGATGGGATTTCATGGACATTTACCAGGCGCCGGACTCCGAGACCGCCGCCAAGGTGTCCATGATCTGTGGCTCCACCGCTGCTTTTCAGACGGAGAGTTGGACCGCCATCCCGGAGGTTCGTCTGCAGCAAATGGCCGATGAGATTGACGCCGAGAGAGAAGACTGACGGCGCGTCGGTTCGTTACTGAATCGCCTTAGGTGCGGCCCATTGTCGCCGCGACAGATTCGATTGGCTGCACTACTCAAGCAGTAGATTGATACGCTTATGCTCCGGAGTCATCCGGCGGTACTTGACGCCGGCCATCTCGAAGATTTTCCGGGCGGCGACAAAGACATCGTCGTCGTAGTATTTGTCCGAAAGGTACACCACCTCAGTGATTCCGACCTGGACAATTAGTTTGGCGCACTCATTGCACGGGAAGAGCGAGACATACATAGAAGCTCCATCCAAATCCGGTTTGTTGGCGGCGTTCGTGATGGCGTTCATCTCAGCATGGCAGACGTAAGGATACTTGGTGTCAAGGAAGTCTCCGTCACGTCCCCAGGGGAGTTCGTCGTCGGAGCAGCCGATCGGGAAGCCGTTGTAGCCGATCCCGATGATCCGTTTGTTGGCGTTTACGATACAGGCGCCGACCTGCGTATTGGGGTCCTTGGATCGTCTGGCTGAAAGCTGGGCGATTGCCATGAAGTACTCTTCCCAACTTATGTAGTCTTTGCGCTTGCTATTCATGCGGTCAAAATAGAGCATGGTGCTCTTGTGGTCAAGTGATGACATTCTCGGTTTCGGCGGGCCAGGGACGGAGTGTTCGGCGGTTAGCGTTTGAAGGTGTGAATCACTCCGGCTGAGAAATTCCAACCACCAGCCGAGAAGGAGTTGATACTGCGTCCCGCCAGAGTTCG
>JAUXBJ010000055.1 GCA_030619425.1 bacterium | reverse complement strand
GTGGCTCCACCGGCATTGGCACGGAACAGAACTTGTTCATCCCACTGCCCCAGGTTCTCGGTAAAAGCCAGCGGCACGGATGTGAGGTTGCGGGTGACTTCTACGGATTGAGGGGTCGTTGCTGTCCCGGTGGCGGTCAGCAGAATGACACTAAGCATGACGAGTGCGTTGGCGATGCGTTTCATGATTCCTCCGTGGCAAGGTCTTCGTAAAGATAGGAACCCGCCCTGACGAGTTCTGTGGCACAGAGGCAATATACGACGGATCGGCCTTTATTTCAAGGCCTTTCAGCCCTGATTCACACTTCGACTGCGCTCAGCATGACACGGCGGAACCCACCTGCCCATAAATGGGTCTCATGCGCGGGGCTTTAGGTGGGGTACCAAGGTTTTTTGCTCCCCTGACTCCCAATCAGGCGTCCTACCCTCAACACGCCCATCCGTTCCTCAAGGCGCCACTGAGAAGTGCCGATAAAGTGGATAGCTGTTTCTGTGATCCTAAAGCGGCAGGAAGGTCTCTATGGCAGAACGAAGGAAACGAAAGAGAAACCCGGTCGACGACTACTACGCGGTTCTCGACAGAGATTCAAACGGCCTCATAGGCGGGCTGGCCAACATCACAACATCAGGGCTCATGTTGATAACCAGAAAACCCGTCAAAGCATTCAGCATCCATCGGTATAAGGTAGAGTTGCCAGAGCCGATTCTTGAATGCAATCAGGTTGCTTTCGATGCTGAGTGTCGATGGTGCCAGGCAAACAGGGCTACGGGGTGGTACGAGTCCGGCCACGAGTTAAAGAACGTCTCTGACGAAGACTTGAAGATCATCGCTCACTTGACGCAGCGGTTGATGATGCACGCAATGGTGGAGGAAGAACACCATAAGGGCACCACGGCCGTTGATGCCTGAGTTCTGAGGGTGCTCTACATCCCCTCGCCGGTTGCAATGGGGATGGTGAAAACAACCGGCCTATTGAAGAGGCCCGATATCGTCGATCAATACTGTGCACGTGCTCTGTGAACCGTAATCCAGCAAGAGGGTCCTTATGACAGAACAACGAAAACACAAAAGGCATCATACCCAAGACTACCTGATGGTATTCGACCGAGAATCTGATAAGCATATCGGAGGGCTGGCCAACCTGTCATCCGAAGGAGCAATGTTCGTCACCCAGGAACCTGTCCAGACGTTGACTGCCTTCCGGTGTCGAGTAGAGTTGACGCGACCGATCATGGACCATAATGAGATTATATTCGACGCCGAATGCCGTTGGTGTAGAAAGAACGTAAAAACAGGTTGGTGGGAGTCCGGCTATGCGCTGAAGAATGTCTCCAAAGAAAACGAAGAAGTGCTTTCCTATTTGGTCCTTAGGTTCAGGCTCGGAGAATGGGAAATCCCCGGCGGCGCTGAGGTCAGGACGGTTTCCATGAAAAACCGACGGAATCACCCAAGGTTCGTGGCCAGTGACTTCTTTCCCGTCCGCGACCAGCGTACTTCCCGACACATTGGTGGGTTGGCGAATCTGACGATGGAGGGCGCCATGTTGACCACTTTGGAACCGGTTGATAAAGGCAGTATAATTCATTGCAGGGCGGAACTACCAAAGAAGATCTTCCAACGCGATTATCTTATATTTGATGCCGAGTGCATGTGGTGTAAGAAAAACGAGGACAAAGGCTGGTACGAGTCAGGATACAGACTTAAGAATCTGTCAGAGCAGGATGCTGTTATCATCATGCATCTTATTATCCACTTCCTGGAGGAGCAGCAGACCGAGGAGAGAGTCTGCGTGGCGCCGTAAACAAGGACTTCGGCAACTCACGAGGAGGGTTCTGCTGAAAACCGTCACAGATGGGAAGATGTCATATCGTTCTAAAAGATCAGGGCCAGTTCGTAATATGAAACATCACTCACGTACAACCAGTCGGCATCACTTCTGGCGTATGAAAACTCAAGCGAAACAAAGTCGGCCATTTGCTGAAGAGTCCTTTTTGTCGAAGGCGAATTGATGAGTTCGCTCGCTAATCTGAGCAGACCACGGCTACTGAGACCAAACCCTACCGTCTGCAAAGATGATAAGGAACCGACGCGATCAATGTGACCGGCGCGAAGGTACACAGCTTCCGCCATGTCTAGTTCAACACCAGCTTTGAACTGGCTCTCGGTGTCGCGAAAAAGCTCCTTCTCAAGTTCGCCGGCGATAGTCAGGCCAATCAGCCGCCAATGTCCGATCTGTTCAGGCCGGACAACACCCAGTTCAACGGATGCCCCCATTCTTCGAACCGACGGCAGAGCATAACTGTTGCTGTACAATTCCATATCAGGACCACGGTTGGCCCACGAGATGCCAACCGTCGGTGTCAGCAGCGGTCGGCCGCCCAGCCATTCGGACTCCATATAATGGCCCAACGGCATCGAAACAGCCAAGCCATAGTCGAAGGCGTGAGCCTTGTTCTCACCCTGACCGAAATCCAGGTGGATTCTCTTGTACGTCAAGCCGACCGCAATCCTCACCGGACCATCATAAGCCAGCGAGGTTAACCCATGCCATGCCCACTCCTGAAATTCGTAAACTTCACCCGTGCCTTCGATGGTGCCGTGACCCCAGTCACGCTGAATGAATGTTCCTAACAACAATCGAGTCCGGTAAAACCCAACTCCCAAAGTCACTTTGGGCCACGGTCTCCACTGAGGTGGTAATGACAGAACCACAGACTGGTAGTCAAGGGGAGTCTCCAGAGGTGAAACGAACTCGCCGTTTGCTTCCTGGGGATAGAAAGCGAGAGCGCCCCGATGTTCGATAGCAAAAAGCCCCAGAAGAGCGGGGTTGAAATAGACCCCACCGTGCCCAGTCAAAGCTACGCCAGCGGTACCCATACCGTTGGCTCGTACCGACGGTGACAAATCAAGAAACCTTGCACCGGTGGTACCGACTTTGGCTTGGCCATACACAGACGGTGATATTAGAGCGATAACCGCGACTATTAAGAGTAACGTTTTGTTCATCGGACCAATTCCTCCTTGGAGACAGAAGATACGACCAAGCTGATCTCTTGTCAACGGCAGTGCCTGCCTCTTGATCTCATGAGTTCCAGGCTCGTACAAAGGACTTTACTTTTCACGATTTACGATATACATTCGTCTCGCATTTGCGTACGGCAAGTGGTTGTTTGCCGGCGCGTGCCGGAGTGGTGAAATTGGTAGACGCAGGGGACTCAAAATCCCCCGGTAGCAATACCATGCCGGTTCGATTCCGGCCTCCGGCACTGACAAGCAAGCTTGTTTTTCGGCCTCCGGCACCAATTAGCTGGTGCTACAGCCTTCAATTGCCTTGGATAATCCGGCGTCGTAAGCTATATTTAGAAAAATATAGATTGTTCTCACATGAGGTATTTCATGCGAACCAAACCAACTCACGCCCTTGTAATAGCCTTTATATTGGCCTCGGTGCTCTTGACTGCCGCCGTAGCTGATGATAAGAAACTCCCGGACCCACCCGCTTCGTTCGACCTGCGAAATGTCAGCGGTCAGAACTATGTAACATCGGTCAAAAGCCAGACGGGCGGTACCTGCTGGACACACGGAGCTATGGCGGCCATGGAAGGTAACCTCCTGATGACCGGCAACTGGGCGGCCAACGGCGAATCAGGCGAACCAAACCTGGCCGAATACCATCTTGATTGGTGGAACGGTTTCAATACGCATTGCAACGACGACGCCCCCGGCACCGGCGGACTTATCCCTCATGAGGGGGGCGACTACCGCGTGACGCAGGCTTATATGTCGCGCGGCGAGGGGGCGGTGCGGGACATAGATGGACAGTCGTATGACGACCCACCGGACAGATCGAATCCCGACTGGCATTACTACTATCCTCGCGACATCGAGTGGTTTGACGCCGGGGCGGACCTCAGTAATATCAACATCATTAAACAGAAAATCATGAGTGAAGGCGTCATGGGCACCTGTCTATGTGTCGGCGGCTTTATGAGTGACTACGTACAGTACCAACCGCCCTATACGGAAGAAGAACCGAATCATGCCGTCGCCATCATCGGATGGGACGACAACAAAACCTCGCATGCACCGTATCCCGGCGCCTGGCTGGTCAAAAACAGTTGGGGTACCGGTTGGGGCTACAACGGCTACTTTTGGATTTCATATTACGACAAACATGGCGGTCACCATCCGGAAATGGGCGCGGTCTCGTTCCAGAATGTGGAGCCGATGGCTTACGACAAAGTGCTCTACCACGATTATCACGGCTGGCGTGATACCATGACCGAAGTGAGCGAGGCGTTCAATGCCTTTGGGATAAGCGACGGCGGCCTCCTGCATGCCGTGAGTTTCATCACGGCAGTAGATGACGTGGATTACACCGTCCGGATATACGGCGGATTCGAGAACGGAGACTTGGTCAACGAGTTGTCGACAATGTCCGGACATTACGATTACAGCGGACTGCACACCGTCGACCTGCCCACCCCCCTGGTCATGCCTGGCGCGCAACTGTACATCTACCTCTCGCTATCCTCCGGCGGGCACGCCTTCGATCGCACCTCGGAAGTGCCGGTCCTGCTGGGCGCGTCGTATCGCACCACCGTGGTCTCACACTCCGATCCGGGACAGAGCTATTACCTCAACACCGGTGACTGGGTCGATCTCTTTCTTGACGACGCCTCGGCCAACTTTTGCATCAAAGGTCTGACCGAGGTCGTTCTTTCGTTCGACGCCGATACCACCTGGGGTTGGCCGCCATTGGATGTCAGTTTCGACGCCAGTTCCAAATTGAATGTCGACTCATGGACCTGGGATTTCGGTGATGGTGACTCGGCTTTCATCCAATCCCCCTCGCATACCTATGAGGAAGCGGGGCTGTTCGATGTCAGGGTACAGATTGATGCTCAGGGGGACATTTACCCGGCCACCCGACGGCGCTACATTGCAATCCTCGCGGACACAATGACGGGAAGCAGCCTGTACCCGGAGAATCCGGAACTGCCGATGGAGATTGTAGTGTACGGCAATAACACCATCACGATCAGAGAGATAATTGTGCCGGTCGAGTTCTTCGGTACTCTGAGTGTGGTCCTTGACTCCTTTTCGACCGCCGGATGCCGCACCGAATACTTCGAAGAAGCTTTCTTCAGCCATTACTCGCCATCGACCAAACGTGCCTCCATCAAGCTGCAAACATCGGTTTTCCGCACCTCACCCGATCTGGAGCCGGGTGACGGTCCCCTGCTGCGGTTGTTCTTCAGCCTCGACGGCAGCGCCACCTTAGGAAAGGAGGTTACCATCGGTTTGGATGGTTACACCTCGGGCACGACGGACTACCTGCCGAACTTTAAGGGTGAAATGGCCGCTTACACACCCATGATTGTGAACGGCTGTATTGTATACCGTGAGTGCTGTCAGGGATTCCGAGGCAACGTTAACGCCGACCTGGACGATCGCATAGATATCAGCGACCTGGTCTACCTGGTCGATTACATGTTCTCAGGCGGCGACGAACCAAGCTGCTGGGAAGAAGCCAACATCAACGGCGATATCATGGGCGATCTGCTTGAGCAAGTGGACATCAATGACCTGGTCTACCTGATCGACTACATGTTCACCGGCGGTCCTGAGCCGCCAGCCTGTCCGTAGTCTTGTAGGGTAGGTTTTGTCTTCAAACCTGCCGACAAAGGCGGGTCCCCTCCTTCGGCGGGCCTTCGGCGAGACGGACCCACCCTACGGATCTGCGCCTGATATTGTACGGGATGATAGGTCGATAGCTAATCGTCGAACGGCTCGGGGAAACTCAGTATCTCGCCGGGACCACGCTTAACTATATCCGGCGTTTCATCGGTCGGCGGAACGATCAACTCGTGTCCAAGTATAGCGACAGCGCAACTGTTGAGCGCATCGAGTAGTTCTCTCCGGCGAAATGTCTGCGCCCACAGCGTATGCTTAGCCTTCAGTGTGCCATCGAAGTGATCGGCATAGCTACTTTCAACTACCTGTTGGAAACGATACTCGCTCTCTTTCCAGTTGACGAAGACACTGATGAAGTAGACACCGCGACTATGCGGATCAAGCGATTCCAAAATGGCTATCAGGTAACGATTCCCGGAAGTAGTAAGGCGCACGACGAGGCGCATACGCATCCCTGAGGTCAACTCATTATCGCCGGGGTCCGCCGGGAATTCCTGCACCAGATCCGTCCAGTCGCTACTTTCGGGATTCTCCGGTCGGTTCCACTGGCCCAGCCATTTCAGCAGAACGGTCTTTGTCCCGACCACATCCAACAGCGGCTCCTCCAGGAGGAGTTCCTTTTTGACAGCGGACTTGGCAGCTTTCGATAACGGCATGATTGTCCTAATTCTTTTGAAGCCCACGGGCGACTACCTATGAAGAGATATCGGCACTATTGGAAGCTGATTGAGCAACGGGGATCGGGAGTCAGGCGTTACCGGGCGGCAGCCGCAGTTTGCGACCGTAGAACAAATCATCCCCCCAAACCGACACTCGGCGGGCAATCGACGAACGGCGGCAACCGGCGCGCACCAGGTTGTGGATCAGAGTCGATGGATGGCTGTAGGGACAGACTTTCATGCAAAGGCCGCAGTCGGTGCCGATAGCACGCCAGTAATGGAGACATTTCTCGACGTTGAGCGGCCACTTCTCGACACCACGGACCAGCCTCCGGTCACCGACCGGAATGGCGCCCGAGGGACAGTTAATGGCACACTTCAGACATTGCTCGCAAAAGTCCTGCACACCGAAGGTTATAGGTCGGTCGGGCAGCAAGGGCAGCTCGGTGGTGACGGCCCCAAGGCGGATTCGGGCGCCATATTTCGGTGAGATCAAGTAGCCCATCCGACCCAGTTCACCCAGTCCGGCGTCGTGAGCCACCGGCGGCATCATGATCTGGTAGTTGCTGCCGGCGATATGGGCGCGCGCCGCATATCCGCGCTCGCGAATTCGTTTGGCCAGAGCTACGGAAATCTCCCCGGCGCGCAGGTACTGTTTGGCGGTCTCGCGCGTGATTGGCAGGCGCGGCGCCTGTTCTACCTCATAGTAATCCATCTCAAGCGCAAACACGATTGCATACCGATGCTTATTGACAATCGGCCGACCCCACGGCTCCGGGCCACGCCCAACGTGCGAGTAGACAAACATCGGGTCGAGCTCAGCGATGCCAACCTCGTCGGCCCCCATCTTCAGAACTTCCGCCTTGATTGTCGCCGTTGCTTCAGCAGCATCAAGCTCTCCCCCATGCGGCGAAGTCTGTCCATCTACCTGAGTAGCCAACGTGACGATCTTGTCAAACACGGCATCTATCGGGTCGGCGGTCTGTTTGTCATAGTACCTCCCCCCTGGTTCGAGCAGTTCGGGCAGACGGCGCATCCGGTCGTCGGCTGCTTTATGCTCGGGATGGGCAGCGTAGTACGTTTCGTAACGCTCGGTTCCCGGCTGGTACTCTTCTCGAGAGAACATCACCTCACGTTCATCAACCTGTTCGCTGATGCGACCGATTTTTAGGGTTTGGGATGATCCGAACGGCAAAAAGAAAACGATGCCGCCCAGCAGCACAAGTGCCGGAGGCATCAGCAACCATAGTGATTCGGACGCTAACAGAGCATACCAGCCATACCAGCCCGCCGCGACAAGAACGCAAGCCAACGAACTGAGCAACACAGCCCGTCCTCTCCGCTCGATGGCCGAACTGACAGCGAGAACAACTAGAAGCCCCTCGATCAGAATTCCGACGACAAGATAAACCAGTTCGGCAAGACTCATGTAAAGTTCACTCCCGCTGTCATTTGATAAAGGTACGGCATGATACCACGCGACGCAACCGACATGATGAGGCCTGTCAAGGCAAAATAGAAATGTCCGGTTTTTAGCAAGATAGAAATGTCCTATTTTGTTAATTGAGTCAT
>JAUXBJ010000365.1 GCA_030619425.1 bacterium | reverse complement strand
TGCTGTGGGCGGCAGACGTCCTCGTCTGCCCCTTGACTACCTTGGATACGTCCTTCAAACGGGCAGACCGGGAGGTCTGCCGCGCACAATAATGACAGGTGGTCACGAGGCGCGCGAAGCGCAAAGAGTAAACTTGTACGGGTGGTGTCGGGCGACCCCGCCCGACATCGAGTGTCTCATCGGGTTATCGCTGTCAAAGAGCCAAAAAAGGACGACCGCAAAAGCCGCCTATATCTAAATGGAGCAGATGGGGATCGAACCCACGACCTCCACGTTGCGAACGTGGCGCTCTCCCAACTGAGCTACTGCCCCGGACACATCGTGTCTTCTATCCGGAGGGAAGCAGCCAACTACTCCCGTCCGAAGCGAGCTAACAATAATACAATAGGAGCAACCGGCCAAGCGATTTCTCTCGGGCGGCTGATGGTGCTAACGACATCGAGGCGGAGGCGGACCGCCCGTGAAAGCGTAGTCGATCAGATACACCAGATCAGCGATGTCCACCAACTCCTCACCGTCGCCATTGACATCTGCTTCTTCTATGCAGACCGGCGGCGCACCAGCCTGGAACATATAGTTGATCAAATATACGATGTCAGCGATGTCGATCGGCGGTGCATCCTGGTGGTTGATATCACCCCGGTGGCGACAGCACAGAGGTGCGTTGAGAATCTCATTCATTTTGGTGATGGACTCGAGCCGGTCGACGCCCTGCCCCACCGCCAGCTTGTACCGAACGAACTGGCTGTCACCGGGCATAAACGTGAACGGCCCGCTGCTGCCAAAAAATCGCCGATCGGCGGGATCGAAGTCGAGGTCTCCGGTGCCGGCCACAGGATCGCCGGGATACATATACCCGGTGCCGTTGGGAAACGGCGATCCGTCAGCCTGAAGCCCTTGCATATAATTGTAAGTTTCGTTGAAGTCGTTTGGATCGGTGCCGTTAATATACGTGGCATGCGATGTCATGCCCAGGTTGCGATAACCCGGCATACGGTACCCCGCAAAGTTAGCGGTGTCACCTTGTGATACCACGATCGGGCCATCCAGCAGTTTGTAACCAACCGCAGGCACGCGGGCGCCGAACATGTTATCCCAATCGGTCCCATTGTAGCAAAAGAAGATGTCGCTCAGCGTATCGCAACCGACAAGGTCGTCCGCGGCGCCACCGAGGTCCGGGTCATTCCACATCGAGACATAGCAGTTCTCAATTGTGTTGCCACCCTTGTTGTACAGTTTGTACTCGATGTAGATGGCGTTGCCCTCACCGCCGGTTTCGACCAGCGTGTAAGTGGGGGCGCTAAAGATGAACGTGTCCGCCGGGGTATTGATGGTGTCCAAGTAGGTCACAAACTGCACAATCGTGCCTTCGTCCGGCGCCGAGCCGGCTGCATTCAGATCAACCAACCTTACCCTACCCAGGCGAGGGTTTTCAACCCAGAACCGGTCAGGCGGCAACGGTTCCACGTATGGGGAGTTCCAGGCATAGATTCTGTCACCCCAACTCCAACCACCGCTTTCATCGTCATCGATAACAGCCATTATCATCCGTTGATCATCGGAGGGGTCGCCGGGTGTATCGATGCCGATGTTCCACACTTCGAACAGCGCCCGGTCCGGCTGGAGGGCGCCGGAATACCAGTCGTAGTACTGCGATCCTCCAGCGGTGAAGCGATACTCATAATCCCAAAGGCCGATCTCGCCCCATTGGCCGATGAAGCTCATATCACAACCGACAGTAGATTCGACCTGCCATTCGTCGGTCGAGTTAGGTGCGCAGAAGACGTCGCCAGGCGGGTCCACCACCCCCGAGGCGTTGGCCACTTCGTATACACCGCCAAGTCCCGGCTCGGGTTTAGCCACTCGTATCAGCATACCGTCAACAACGGGATATTCACCTTCACCGGACTGGTTCGTCTGGTTGATCAGGAGGGGCACACCGGTAGTCATGTTGATTACATGCCACACAAGTCCGAGCGACACGTGTTCTTCGAAGACAACCATATACTCGTCAGCGGTAAGGGCGGTGTGGTCAGCCACGTACACTTGTACAGTCCCATGTCCGGGGCCTACATTTGTGGCTGTCAAGGGATCAGCAACGAGAGTGATGTCGGTACCTTCGCTGTCGGCGGCCCACACCGTCATCTGCACTTCGATGCCCAGCGGCTCAGTCCGACCGGCGTCGTTCTGGTGCTGATCCGGGTTGGCATCGTTACAGACGGTCCACAGAGTCTGCTCGCCCATCCAGAAGGGCCTGCCATCATTGGGATAGACGGGAGCACCGTGATGTGCGGGCCAGTTGGTGTAATCGTTGTTGGGGTTGTCGGCCAAACTGTCGGTGTGTATTTTGTATACTTTGAAAGTGGGATCGGAATCGTATGCCGGATTGTATGTCCAGATAGTGTCGTTACCATTGACACTGGCCACCTGGTCCATCGGTCCCGGAATGAATTCGTCGGAATACTCGGCAATGGCAACACGAGTCTCGCCGTTGACCATTCCTCCAATCCACAGGCCGGCAGCGTAGATCACCCAGGTGTCCAGGAGGCCGCTGGTGATATCATCGTTAGAAACGTATGGGAAGAAAGTACCCGCGTCCCGCCCAAAAACGTCGGAGAGGTCACGGCCGAAATTACCGTGGTTAGTGACGAACATCAGAATGTTATTAGCATTGATGTAAGTGCTGTTGTCGACAATACGACCGACCTCAGCGCTCGCCTGTACTTTGGCTTCACCGTATTCCAGCGGTTTCGCAAACCCGGATGCTGCTATGCAAAGCAACCCCGCCATCAACAGTTTCCAGTGATTTGTTCTCATTATACCAATCTCCTGTGTAAGGAGCCTGTGAGTATTCGACTCTCTTTATAAGATATGCAAATACCGCCTTTTGTCAAGGCTTCCTGATGTAGCTGATTTGGCGAGAGAGGGGTAGCAACAAACGAACGAACGGTAGTTTACCGGCGTCTATTCCGTTATGATGGACGCGGCATCAGAACCATGATCAATCGCACCAACGCGGTGAGAGCCCAAACCGCTTCAAGAATCACAAACGGCACAGCGCCACCCGCCCAGGCGTACCATGCAGCCAATAATGCACCCACGATGTTCATCAAAAGGTACGGTATGCTGCGTTCCGATAGCTTGCGCAGCAGATTGAGGGCGAAGGCGACAAGCAGCAGCGCCACGCCGATGGAGCCGATTAC
>JAUXBJ010000137.1 GCA_030619425.1 bacterium | reverse complement strand
CCGCGCTCAATCAGGCTATCAATGGCGCGATGCAACATCACCATCCGATCACGCAGCGGGATCATCGCCGGGTAGTATTCATTCTTGAAAAAGATGCGGAAGCGTTCGCGTTGTTGTTCGTCAGCCAACTGGGCGGCAATGGCCTTCTCAAGATCAGCACCCTCAAGCCCGGTCAATTCCTGTTTTGGTGACGTCAGAGCCTTGATCGAGCGGGATAGCGATTGACGTGCTCTGAATGTCAAATGCCAGCACTCCATCAACCCCATCGAGTTGATAACCAGCACGTCGACCCTAACGCTGTTATCTTCCGGATTTGCTTTTACGCCCTTCATGAAAGGCAGGTAGTAGTTATCGGTGATGGCTCTAAAGGAACTGATACCGCCGGCAAAAGGGTTCTCCAGAATGTCTGCAATTGAAAAATACGGTTTGTGTTCAAAACGTGCGTCCTGGATCATGATGAACTCATCTTCGGTGAAGTGGAACCGTTCATTCCATTGCTGTTCCGGGTCGCGATCCTTGTGTGATAAAGCGGATTGACTGGTAAGCATGCCGAGAGCCTGTCCACCTCGCCACACGAGTGGCAGTACGCCGACCGCCCATTCAGCCGATCCGCCGATTTCCCCGATCATGGCGTTGAGCCGTCGTCCGTCGGGAAAGTCGACTCCCTCGTGTCCCAGCACCAGAGCCGGAAACAGATCCCCGTCTTTGTCATACGGTGTTGCGACACCGACATTATTAAGTTGCTCCATGGCCAGGTGGTGCCTCGGGCGATCGAGGAAGAAAGCGCTTAACTCCTCAACCCCCGACATGCGGTAAGAATCTGCAATGATCTTAGCTATTTCCGGCGAACTGACCTCGCGCGGGTTGAACTCTCCAAAGGGAGCGCCGCTCATCCAGCGCTGGACGTAAACGTCGGGGAGGTGTCGCTTGACATGGGACTCGGTCAGAAACATTGCGGTGAGGGAAGAGTGCAATCCCTTTACCGATTTGGTCGTGCCGTCGATTACGTCGTTACCCATCGACAACAACGTCACGCTGGCCGGCATGGCAGTACCATATCGGGCGCGGTGCCGCGGCTTGCCGAACAGCGCGCCGACTGCGATAGTGGGGTTGCCGCCCGCTTCATATCCGGGTTTGACCCGCACCCCTTCGGTAATCGTGGACTCTATCAGTACCTCTTCGCCGAACGGCAGCCGCTCGGTGGTGGTCTGGAGCACTTCCGCCATGACTTGGGCTGCGGTTCGGTCGTTGGCTCTCTTGAGGCTGTTGGCGAGGTCGTTGGTCTGTTCGGCTTTTGGAAACTCGCGCAGACTACCGCGCCCATTTAACCCCACAGCCACGGCCGAGAGCGCGGCGGACAGTACTGCCGACTGTCGCAGTTGCCGGTTGCGTAGCGCGCCCAGGTTGGAGTGGGGGTTGAAATGTTCACTAAGGACCGAGATCCGGGCCTCACCAAGCTCCAATTCGTAATTCTGCAGAACCGTGTGATGACGGTGGTTAAACTCAGTGACGCGATCGGCCACAAATTCTTGTACCTCGCGCATACCGTTGTACTTGATCCGTTGGTCGGCGATATCGAATCGCATCTTACTACTCATTTGTGTCATGCCCTATTTCAGTTTGAGGTCATGTTACTGACCGATTTTCGCCGCGACCGTTATCTCTGTGTTTCGTTGCCATGAGAGTAAGAGGTAATCAACAGCAGGTAAACAGGCAAGCATTATTATAGTTGCACGTGAGATAATGGCGTCCAACCGAGCATCGTCCTCTACAACAAAAAGACCGCTCCCGGAAAACGAGAGCGGTCTGAGTATTGTAGACGTATCGGATTCGGCCTAACGCACGCAACTCGGAGGCTCATCACCACCTGTGAACATGTAGTCAACCAGGTAGACAAGGTCAGAGATGTCGATGTCGCCGGTGATATCACCGTCGACATTAGCTGCATCCGGACATGGCGGCTGGTCACCACCGGTGAACATGTAATCGACGAGGTAGACCAAGTCGGAAATATCGATCTCTCCGGAGGGATCATCGTCAACATTGCCGCGTACGACACAGCACTGGAGGTGTATGGAATAGGCTGCGGACCACTCGGTTTCAACACCCCATGCGTCCCTGGCCCTGACCTTGATGTCAAAGTCGCCTTCCGGCCAGGAATGAGAAGCGGTGCAGGTTTCACCGGAGGCGTACGGACCCATCCATTCGCTGAGGTCCCTGCCGTCACCCCAATCCCACTGGTAGTCTAGTTCGTCGGCGTCGGGATCAGTGGTAGTGGACTCGAATTCATACTCCACTCCGTTCTCACCGAAAGTGGGGCCGGCATCGACAGCCGCAGCGGCTGGATCGTTGTTGGCCGGGACTTCGTTGCCGATGCGGACGGTTATGTCGTAGGAGTCGTCGCCGACCTGTTCCATTCTTACGATCAAGTCAAGAGGCGCCACCGCTCGCTGGCTGCTCTGGCCGATCAAGTTGCGTATGGACGTCTCGGAGTTGCCGATGTATAGCTGATAGCCGCCATCGGAATAAATGGTCGGAGTCCAGGCCCGGTTGAATTCCAAGGTCCGTTGATTTGCGTACGTGTTGTGACTGAGTACGAGAGCAGTGTACAGGAAATTATAAGATCCTGTGTTGTAAAGATTAGCCAGCGCGACCCGCGCTGGGGGACAGCCACTTCAGTACTTTTGGGTACATTCTTCGATGAACACGGTGTGGGTGAAATCGACACTCTTGAAGTCCTGCCCCGGCACTCCCGGTGCGGCCTGAGCGGCCGCGTCAGCCCAGTAGGCAAAGAACGGTGCGCCGGTGGGCGGATCCGAGTAATTCGTGTGGGGAGTAGGGTCGAAACAGACCGCCTGAGCTACGATGTTATCCGGATTCACGCCTGTAAACCCTGCGTTGCTGGCGTCCCATGTCACCTCGTGGGTGTATACCTCGCCGGTGTTGATGTTCAGCCCTGCGACATCGGCAAAGCGAAGAAAACCGAACTCGTACTTTTTGCCACCCTGATCCGTGTACCGCGATTCCGGTTCACTCATGAAGATTCTCAGGGTGCCCGTATATGTGTCTCTGTCGCCGCCGCTCGCCACCGGCTGGACGATTTCTATAGGATCGCCGATGTATTCGGGCGCCAGCGAGACATCAATCGCCATTGCAGCAGGAGTGATCAACAACGCCGCAATCAGGACGAAGCTGACCGTTGACCTAATACCGCTTCTCATTGTTGTTACCTCTTGTTTGGGTCTCTATGAATTGATGTAGTTCCTTGTTTTTTCAATAGTTTATTACTGAACAAAATATATCGTTTTGGTCGATTATGTCAAGTATAAAACCGTTTGCCTCAACGTTTCAGCGACACCGCCACCGAAATGTTCCAGCCATAGTAATTGTAAAGCTCATGGGTCGAGGAGTTGTCGCGATAAGAGACCTTGGCCGAGGGCTCGATGTAGAAACCACCCGGACCGTCCGGAAATGGTACTGTGATCGTCAAGTAAGCTCGTGATTGATCGTCCTCGCGATCGGTCGCCTCATAAACCAGTAGGGAATCACCCGGGAAAACCGGATGGGGTCTCCAAACCTGTTCTTCGGTTTTGAGATGCGTCTTGTCCCAATAACCCACCCCGAATTCCGTGATTATTCGTGGAATCAGGAAAGTCTTGACCTTAAAGAACCCACCGAAGCCTTCGTACAGAGATGACAGCGGGTCCAAAACCCCGGATGCCGCCCCTCGCACAGTCACATCCTCGCCTGAGACGAAACTGCGAAAGGCCAGCGTGATATTCAGGCCGGTTCTATTGCCCAGTGGCCGGGAGAAAGTGGGAGAGAAGTGCATCGTGCGAACTCGCCGACCATAGGATTCTACCAGAGTATCGATAGTGATTGTAACCTCATTAGCACGCACGGCTATTGTGTCTTCATCGTACCGCGTCTGAATCATGCCCAACTCCACGTCCAGAGCATTGGAACCGAAAATGTTCATGTTGGCGCCGGCTACCAGATCCAAATCAATCTTGTCGTTGATGACGCCGTCACCGGCCACCGTTTCAGTGTAGTCCGTGAACCGCCAGTTAACGCTGCCGCGCAAGTGAATTCGGGGATTGAGTTGATAGCCAAAAGCATTCAGGACTTCGTACGTGTTCGTGTTGTAGCGCTGGAGGCTGTCACCCTCATAAGACTGGCGATTGAACTTCGTCTCTATATGGCCAGACAAACGCGCATTGGCAGCGGTTGGAATGAAAATAGCTTTCGCACCACGGCTGAAACTGGAAAGCGCATCTGTCTCTTTATACTTGGTATAATCGCCCGTACCGGACAACTCGAGGTTGCTCAGCGGATAATATTTCAGAGCGAAATTCGTGCCGGTTGAATAGTCGGTGGTGCGATTTGCGACATCAAACAGGTTGCCGCTATATCCCTCGTTGGCCCCAATCTCAAGAGCTATGTTGCCGTGAACGGATGTGCATCCCAACAGAAGGAAGATTGCTACAAGGCGGGCGGTCGTACCGAAGCGACTTGTGAAGGACCTCATATGCCGCAAACACCCCCCGGACAAGCTGCCGCCCCGGCTGCCGTGCCGGTGCCTTGCTCATCGGGGAATCCAGCCTTCAGTCCGGATCGGTTAGCACACAGTGCCCGCGTGGAGAAACTGCGCAATCCGAAACGCTGCGCGTTGGTTTTCCTGGTTGCCTTGGCAGGCGCGGTTGCAGTCCCGCCGCCGAAAATATCACCGGCCGAAACCAACGTGTGAGACGCTTCAACCGGAACTACCAAATCCGGCACACCATCTTTGTTGACGTCCGACTCATTGTCGTCGAAGCCGTCGCCGTCAAGGTCGACGAAAACCTCGACGTCATTGGCTGCCGAAACGCCACCGCCGACCCCCATTATCAGTAATCCCCCCAGAGCAAGTATCAGGAGTTTGCTTAGCGTAACCATCATGGTGTATCAACCTCCGAGATGTTGTTGGCTGCCTATCAACCGCCGGGAGACCGGCCTGTTAACTAACCTGCACATGAAAATACGGAAGATATTGGATTTAACAAGTCTTTTTTACGGATCAGAGACTCAGCCATAGCATCCGGCAGAACCGATTCTCTCGGCCGGGTGAACCATAACATTAGGCGATGCGACAAACTGAGGACGTCGCAGGATGTTACGCGAATTGCTTATGGGTGACAATAAGGAGAAGCCCGCCGGCGCGGGAGGAGGATCGCCAACGGGCTTTACAAGAATGTCAAATCAGAGCTGTCGTCCCTTTAACCACAGCCGACTGCTCAAGGTTCCGGGTTTTCTGTGATGACCCTTGGCCAGAGTGATTCCTGTGTCATAACGGTTGTCAAACCCGACCCGCCAGCGCCTGCAAGTCGGCACCGGACGGGCGTTGAAACACTCTCAGTCCGAACATGGGAACCACCGCCAGCAAGTGGTCAAAAATGTCTGATTGTATCCCCTCATAGGCTATCCAGTCCTGATCGTTTGAAAACACGTAGATTTCAATCGGCAGACCGTGTTCGCCGGGCGGCAGTTGCCGGATCAGGAAAGTCATCTCCTGATGGATCTTCGGGTGATCCCGCAGGTAAGCCACAATGTAGGCGCGGAAAGTACCGACATTGGTCAGGTTGCGTCCGTTGATAATCTCCGATGTGTCGACACCCTGCGCGGTGTTGTACTCGGTGATCTCCTTGCGCCTGGTTGCGAGGTAGTCCCTGACAAGTTGGAACTTCTCGAACCGCATCAGCATGGCAGCGTCACAAAAGCGAATACTGTTCATATCGATGTGGATAGCGCGCTTGATACGTCGCCCCTCCGATTCGCTCATGCCGCGCCAGTTCTTGAACGAGTCGGAGATCAAGGCGTACGCGGGAATGGTGGAGATGGTTTTGTTCCAGTTTTGGACCTTGACGGTGTGCAGGGAAACGTCGATCACGTCGCCGTCGGCGCCGTACTTGGGCATCTCGATCCAGTCGCCGATGCGTACCATGTCGTTCATCGAAAGTTGCAGGCTGGCCACGAACCCGAGAATCGAATCCTTGAATACCAGGATCAACACCGCCGTCAT
>JAUXBJ010000369.1 GCA_030619425.1 bacterium | reverse complement strand
GGTGGTGACAAAAGCGTCGTGCGAGTCGTCACGCTGCGCCTTGAGACGCAGATCGATGTTGCCCTCGACAGCTTTCTTGACGCTGGTCGAGAACGGCCCGTATGAACCGGCATTGAAGTAGACAACCTCCTTCGTGTGCGGAAACTGTTTTCGGATGCGCAAGAAGTCGTCGGTGAGTGTCATTTGTGACCCTTATTAGAGTGAATAGAGATAGCCGATAATCGCCAGCACGGCGGCCAGTTTGATCAGGACTCCGAACAGGATGTACAGCAGGTAAACCATCGAAAGCTTGACCCGAACCGACAGAGCCAACACCGTCGGTACGGCTCCCAGGGTGAAGGCCAGAACAGCCGCCGCCAGCCCGGGCCTAATACCCGAGAGCGGCAGGACCACGGCGAACATGCCATAGGCAAAGGTAGGCACGGCGACAAGGAATAGAAACTCCATGACGAAGTTCACGAAATGCCATCCCGGCGAAGTCGGTTCCATCAACCCTTCCGGCATGTCGCGAGCAACTCGCAGATACCTGCCCAGCAGTTCAAACAGTACCGTCACCACAATCAATGTCAAGCCGCCAAAAGCCAGACAGTAGGCGATAAGTTCAGTCGAGATCATTTCAGCCACTCCATGCGAAGATACCAGTCGTAAGTTTCCGCTGCACCCTGAGCAAATGGAATGCGCGATTCAAACCCCAATTCCCGATGCGCTTTTTCGGTAGATACCTCCCACCATTCAAGCAACTCAGCCGCTTTCTCCCGCGTGAGCATGGGCGTTGCGCGAACGACTTTGAAAGCCAGTTCAGATATCGCAGCCACGGCCCGAAACAACGGCGCCGGAAGTCTCAAGGGGAAACCTTTCCGGCCGCACGCCTCTTGCAACAGACCGACGAGTTGCGCCATCGAATAAGACTCTTTCTCGGCAATAAAATAGATAGCCCCGGACTGGGTATCTTTCGTCACGGCCAGGAAGACGCCGTGGGCAAGATCGTCGACGTGTACGATGTTGAGTCGTCGGTTCAGATCACCGAACAGTGGTCGGATTCCCTTGTGCACCGCCTCAAAGAAACCGAATATCTCCTTATCGCCCGGACCGTAAATTCCCGGCGGTCGAATGGACACTACCGGTATGCGGCCGGAGAAGGCGAGCGCTACCTGCTCGCCGGCGAGTTTGGAACGTCCGTAGTTAGTGATCGGGTGCGGTGCACAATCCTCGATCAGCGGCACGCCTTCTTTCGATGGTCCCGCCGCCGCCAGCGATGAGATGTAGATGACTTTCTTGACGGATGCGTTGTACTGCGCGATTGCCTTGAACAGCGACGCCGTGCCATCCTCATTGATGTCAAAAAACGTCTGTTTGTTCTTTGCCTTGGTGATACCGGCGTTGTGAATGATGTAATCGACATCGCGCACCATATCCGGCAAGGTGTCGGGGTTGGTGACATCGCCGTAGCGGTATTGGACGTTCAACGATTCCAACGACGTCAGGTCCGATGTTTTGCGAACACCGGCGATGACGGCGAAACCTTCCTTCAGGAACTGATGACACAACCTGGTGCCGACGAACCCATTGGCGCCGGTGATCAGTATTGATGGCTTGACATCCGACATGCGGTGAAGGTAGTGAATGCGTGACGGTGTGACAAGGTAAAGGTGCCGGCAAGCCTGTAAATGGGTTCTTTTGCGCTACGTGCGCTGTACCCCACCCTGAGCGGAGTCGAAGGGTGGGTAGGCAGTCGAAGAGCGATATCTGTAACCGACACTTCCCACAGCAAGCTGTGGGCCACCAAATCGTTGGAATGGCCTCCACAAGAAAGAAAGACGAGGTGCACCGCGTGTCTCACGCGCCATAGCTGTCAGCCGCCATGCGCATCAACTTTATCAAGACCTCCTGATTTTGGTTGATATCTTTGAGAGCCACCCTAATGCGATACATCCCCCAACGTTTGTCGTAGTCCATTACATCAAGATCCGAGTCATCTAACATTGTCTGGATTTCGTTCGACTCTTTGAGTTTCATCCCGAGCTGCAAGAATGCCTTTTTTGCCCTGAAGACCGCGAAGTTTCTTGGTTGACCATTCTTAGCCAGTCCAATATAGAACTTATTGTATTTGAGTGAGAGGCCCGATTCGAATGTATGTATCAAATTCAGTAGTTTGTCCGCCAGGCCTACAGTCTGCTCCGTACCTTTCTTGGTTACCCAATACTGTCTGTCGGTTGCCTCGTTTTCACCTTCGTCATCCAGAGGCCCAAGAGTAAGCTGATCCAATACTGTCGTGAAATCGAGCGCTACCTGATCTCCTATCTTGAGGGCTTTCATCTGTACGGCTATCAAAGGGATGAACCCGTTGAACAGGCCTATCACGTTCAAGAATCGACTGGTAATGTCCTCAGCCACGATAACAGCACAGTGGTCATACTGTGGATAACGTCTACGTTCTATATCCCAGTACTCTATGGTGCGTATGATATGACTCTCGTCGGTACGACCAAGTTGGATTTCTACTTCATAACGCCTGGGTAATTCCGAATCCTGTAACAGCAGATCGATTCTCCCGGCTCGAGGTTGAATCCGTTCCCGGTCCTTGAGTACCAGATCGCCTAGTCCCAGGATCGCGGGATCCTCCGCAATAATGTCCTGAACCCACTTCTCGTTCAATTGAGGATGGCCTTTCATATCTATACGTTCGAGCTTAACTACTTGCATTGGTACCCTTCCAATTCGTGCTGAGCACCCCCAAGGCATTGAGCGTGTTCAGCAAGCTTCTTACATGAGCATCTTATGCGTCCAAAATACCTCGTAGTATCGATAATTGCAACCAGAAACCTTAGTGGCCACCCCCATTTCCCCTTGACTACAGGCTCCCAATGAGACACAATAGGATAGATCGTCGAAGCCACAGAGGTTTCGGTCGATAAGGATATTGGCTTGGTAGAAGACGCGCGAAGCGCGAGGAACAGGCTGGCCTGTGACTGAACTGAAACTGGATTCACCGCTGCAGTACGTCAAGGGTGTCGGGCCCAGAAAAGCCGAGGTCCTGGGCAGACACAACTTGCACACGGTGCGCGATCTGCTGTCGTATTTCCCACGGCAATATCTCGATCGCACTAATGTCGTACCCATCGCCAGGGTGCAGGTTGACCAGC
>JAUXBJ010000407.1 GCA_030619425.1 bacterium | reverse complement strand
GCAGCGCTCGCAGCGACCGTCTTTAACCTGCTCGTTGGCCAGCACCGTCTGGTCGGTGGGACACCAGTTCACAAAACCGCGCTTACGGTAGGCCAGCCCTTTGTTGAAAAGCTGAACAAATAGCCACTGGGTCCACTTATAGTATTCCGGCTCGCTGGAGTTGATTTCGCGTGACCAGTCGTAGGAGATGGCGGCTTTCTGCAGCGTCGCCCGTGAGACAGCGACGTTCTGTCGTGTCCACTCACGCGGGTGAATGTCGCGATCGATAGCCGCTCGTTCTGCCGGAAGACCGAAAGCATCCCAACCGAACGGATGCAGCACCGCTTTCCCCTGCATCATCTCATAGCGAGCCACGGCATCGCCTATGATATAGTTGCGAAAGTGACCCATGTGCATGTCGCCGGAAGGATAGGCAAACATCTCCAGCATATAGAATTTGTTGTTGGCATCCGGCCTATCAGGAGCGGCGTACAGATTCTGATCCTGCCAGGCTTTCTGCCATTTGCTCTCAATGGATTTGAAGTCGTATTTTCGTTTAGTCTCGTCGACAGAAGTCACTGGGGCACTTCCTTTGTTCACATTCAATTATTGTCGGCCATATTAGCAAAAAGACCCAGCCTGCGCAAGACATTCCTGTCTAAGGAACCGCATGGAATGAAGGCTGTCAGCGACCGGTGATCTGTCGCCAGAGCGAGGTACCTGCTGAGAGACGGCTGGTGATGCTGCTCTTCAGATTCTCAAGAGCGTACAAGCGACCACCCTCTACTTTCTGCAAAATCGAAAACGTAGTATCGTATCCGTGAATCGGCAGTCGACCGATTGCCATCGGAAGGTCTGTAGCATCTGGGAAGCGCATCGTCAAGCCGTATCGATAACCGGCGCGGCTCGCTTGCTCTGTGACCGTGCTGTTAGTTCTCCCAAACGGATAGCTGAGGCTGACAACCGGCGCTCCCAGGATGTCCTCAAGCATTTTCCGAGGGCGGTCGAGTTCATCCCTCAACTCCTTGTCATTGCATTTGGTCAGGTCGATATGGCGATGCCCGTGCGCACCGAATTCTACACCGGTCGCGGCCAGATCTCTGATAGCCGCAGTATCGAGATGCCGGGTGCGACGAAAGACAGAACTGTAATCCCAACTGTTATCGCAGCCGAGATACCCGGTGGGAATAAAAACCGTCGGTGCGAAACCGAATTCCCGGACGAGAACCGGCAGCGTGTCGCCCAGGTGTGCGTAGCCATCGTCAAAGGTAAGGGCTAACGTCTTCGGCTCGCCGCGCTCTATAGCTTCTTGCAGCGAAACGAGTCGGAAGCCGCGCCGTGTGAGAAGCGTCAGCAGGTTCTTCAGCCGTGACGGCGAAAAGTTGGTGGCGCCGTAGCTGAATGATGGTTGGACCTTGTGAAAGGCGAGGATGACCGTGCGGCCCGGAGGCCGTTGTTGGGCGTCAGGATTGTTTTCCCGTGACATGGTCGAATATCCGAGCGTCGGCCGGTCCGAGAGTGGCAATCGCCAACCTGGAATCGTCCAACATGCGATTGGCGATTCCAAGTATCTGGCTCGGAGTCACCCGATCGATTTCCTTCAGTGTCCGATTAATCGAAACCTGCTTGCCCAACATCAGTTCATTACGCGCCAGCCGGGACATACGTGAGGCCGTGGATTCCAGACTAAGACTGAACTGACCACGCACCTGGTTCTTGATCCGATCAAGGCGTGTCGCAGATAAGCGCCCCTTCCTGACCTTGCGCAACTCCCTGGTGACTACATCGTATGCCCCGTGTAAGCGGTCTTTGTCAGTGGCCATATAGACGCCGAATATGCCGGCATCACGGTAGGCATCGTGAAAGGCAAAAACGGAATACGCCAGTCCACGTTCCTCGCGAACCTTCTGAAACAGTACCGAGGACATGCCGCCACCCAGATAAGTAGTCAACAAGATAGCAGCCAACTTGTCACGTTCAGCGAACGCTATCCCCGGATAGCCGATACAGAAATGGGTCTGGCCATTGTCCGACGGCGAGTGTTTCACTCTGACGGTGTCAGGAGGTGTTGCGGCAGAGGCAACCTCAGCAACGCCTGAAGCAAAATCGAAGTTCTTTCGAACCAGCTTAACCAGCTTCTCATGCACCACGTTGCCGGCCGCTGCTATCACAATCGATTCGGAACGGTAATGGCGCTTGATATAGCTCACCACCCGGGCGCGTGACATGCCCAAGACATTTTCCATTGA
Source organism: bacterium (assembly GCA_030619425.1). GTDB lineage: Bacteria > Zixibacteria > MSB-5A5 > GN15 > FEB-12 > JAJRTA01. The sequence goes on along the minus strand of JAUXBJ010000407.1, from coordinate 188 downwards.
GCCCAAAATCGGTTGACCCAACGGATGTCCGTTCCAGAAAGTCTGTGAAAACAGATCGTGGATGTGATCGGACGGGTTCTCATCTGCCTCTTTGATCTCCTCACAGATGACCAGCTTCTCTCTCTTGAGATTAGTCGGCGTCAGACTGGCGCGACAACTTATGTCAGCCAGCACATCTACGGCCGTAT
>JAUXBJ010000125.1 GCA_030619425.1 bacterium | reverse complement strand
GGCGGTCAACCGCCGGCCAGGCAGCAGCAGGCAGCCACGGTTAATATGGGGCAGCTCGAGGGATCGGTGCATGGCGAGCTTGGATGCACCGATTGCCACCAGGTCAACCCCTCTCGTAGCCACGCCGGGGCCGCGGTCCAGGTAGCTTGCGGCTCGTGCCATGAGAAAGCGGAACAGGGATTTAACCAGTCCCCGCACATGAGCGGCCGTGAGCAGGACATCGACGGGTTGCCCACCTGCATCACCTGTCACGGCGGACACGATATCCTTGCTATCACCGATCCCGACTCGAAGACCTTCCACCGCACTTCCGTTCAGATTTGTATCACCTGTCACGAAGACCAGCAGCTCAAGGACCGCGTGGATGCAATTCCCTCGCCGGCGATGATAAAGGCCTACAAGAATTCCGTGCACGGTCGCGCGTTGATGGTTGACGGCAACGATGAAGCACCGGCCTGTATCGATTGCCATGGCAGCCACTCCACTATGCCGTCGGACAATCCCGACAGTCCCGTATACAAGACCCACGTGGCCGCCACCTGCGGCAACTGCCATAAGGAGATCGCCGAGCACTTCAATGCATCGGTGCATGGCACCGGCCTTGCCATCGGCGCGCTGGAGTCGCCGACCTGCACCAACTGTCACGGTGAACATGATATCCGGCCGCATCTCGATCCTTCCAGCAAGGTGTATTCGCTGAATGTCGCCAAAACCTGCAGTGACTGTCACACGTCGGAGGTCATCGTGGGCAAGTTCGGCCTGAAGGCAGACCGTATCGACACTTTCAAGGAGTCCTTTCATGGTGTCGCGATCGAACTGGGCCAGACCAAGGCGGCCAACTGTGCCTCCTGCCACGGTGTGCATGACATTTATCCGCAATCAGATGAGCGCTCGATGATTCACCCGGCCAATATCCAGGCGACCTGCGGTCATTGTCATGAAGGTCTGCCGGCAGATTTCGCCCGGGGGACTTTTCACGAGTCGGCCAGCGAGAAAGAATCCGGCGGCGAGTTCTACGTTCGCCAGTTCTACATCTGGTTTATCACTATCCTCGTTATCGGTTTTATTCTCTACCGTATTCTCGAATACAAACGTCGAGTGAAACGAGTGGTGTGACCGGATATGATGAAGCGGACTATTCATTGGCTGATTCTGCTGGGTGTCGCAGCGGCACTGATGCCCACCGGCGACGCCGCGGCCCTGGAAAGGTGCCTCATCTGTCACCAGAAACACGATCTGTTCAAGACGGAAGAGACGGGGCGCAAAATTTCCCTTTACGTGGACAAACAGCAACTGGAAAACTCAGTCCACGCCGAACGCATATGCACCGACTGCCACATCGATATCGTGGCTATTCCGCACCAGAAGGAAGTGAATGCCGTCAATTGCAAGCGCTGCCATTACAGCGGCAACCCGGTGGGAGCGCCCGAGGGTGAGTTGTACGACCAATACGAACACTCAGTTCATGGACTGGCGGTCGCGGCCGGCAATCCCACGGCTCCGGTCTGCCAGGACTGCCACGGCGACCATGACATCATGTTGCACGACTCCACGGAATCGAAAATGTACCGGGCCAATATCCCCCGCACCTGCGGCCGCTGCCATATCGACATCTACTCTCACTATCGGGAATCCGTTCATGGGGTCGAGTCCGAGAAGGGCAATGTTGACGTGCCAGTCTGTTCTTCGTGTCACGGCGAGCACAACATCGCCCGCCATGAAGACCCAAGATCAAGGGTTTACGTCACCAACGTTACACACACCTGCGCCGACTGCCACGGACCAAAAGGTGTCGCGTCCAAATACGGCATCAAATCCAACCGCACTGAGACGTTTGAAGAGTCTTTCCACGGCGTGGCCCAGCAGATGGGCAACAAGCTGGTGGCCAACTGTGCCTCCTGCCACGGCGTGCATGACATTCGTAGCGAGGACGACCCCAAGTCGAGTGTCTACATTGACAATATTCCCAAGACCTGCGGCAAGCCGGAGTGCCATCCCGAGGCAACGGTGCGCTTTGCTTCCGGTCAGATTCATATCGATCCCAAGAGCAAAGAGTCCGGAATCATTTACTACATTTCCCACTTCTTCCTCATTCTCACGATTTCCACTCTGGCCGGGCTGTTCATTTTCATTATTATGGATTTGTTCCGCCGTGCCAAAAGCAACCGGGCGAAGAAGTAAGCTGACTTATGAACGACAAGATCAGGGACAAAGCCCAGCAGCGTCAGAGTCTCATTAACGACCTGACCGAGAATATCATCGACACCACCGCGACCCTGATCGATAAGGGCTGCGATCAGGAACTTCGCGACAAGATGGCGGCTGAGATTTCCGAGCGCATCAATTTTGAGGTCAACGTCACGCTCAACGAGATGGTGACCAAATACTGCCCGCAGAAGATCAGAGAGCAGGTCACTGAGGCCGAGGAACGCCGTTTCCTTCGGTTCGGAGTCAATTTCCGAATCCAGCACGTGCTGATGTTCATATCAGTGATTGTGCTGATCATCACCGGCATCCCGCTGAAATTCCCGGAATTCGCCATTTCCAAATTCATCATTATCGACATCTTCGGCGGCCTGGACAACTCCAGCCTGATTCATCGCATCGGCGCCGTCGGACTGATAATCGTCGGATTGTGGCATGTGTTCTATTCAGCGCTGTCGAAAATGGGTCGCAAGGATTTCTGGTTGATGATTCCCCGCCCGAGGGACATACTGGATTTCTTCCACACGATCCTGTATTTCATAGGGCGGCGCGGCTCCGGTCCGAAACAAGGAAGGTTCTCTTTCATCGAAAAATTCGACTACTGGGCCGTTTACTGGGGTATGGTGATCATGATCGGCTCCGGTATTATCTTGTGGTACAAGGAATATTTCCCTAAGTATATTTACGATATCGCGCGCGAAGCACACTCGGACGAGGGTCTTTTGGCCACGCTGGCTATCGTCATCTGGCACTTCTACAACGTCCACTTCAATCCCGAAGTCTTCCCGGGAAGTACGGTGTGGCTCCACGGTCAACTGACCGAATCGGAGATGAAACATCACCACCCGCTGGAGTATGCGGAAATTGTGGAAGCGGAAAGTAACGAGATCCAGGCGGAACGCCAGACGACGGATCCGAGCGAGGAGAACGTGAAATGATCGCTCTGCTCAGGGACATGATCCGAACCTGCAATCGCCATCGCCCTCAGTTGCTTTTGCTTCTCAGTCTGGTGGTAGTGGTTATAGTGGTGCTGGCGGGATTTCTAAAGTTTCAAACGACCCGCTCTTCTTTCTGCGATACCTGTCACTACATGGATCCGTACGTGCGCCACTGGAAGGCATCGACGCACGCTGATTTTGACTGCGTGAAGTGCCATGACTACGGCGCGACCGACCTGGCTTTCTCCACCCTCAAGTACTGGACCGGAACCTACAACAACCGCCCTAAGGCCAACGTCCACGACGAGAACTGTCTCGCTTCGGGCTGTCACGACAAGCAACTCCTCATCGGCACCACCGAGTACCGCAAGGGCATCCTTTTCGACCATGCGGGGCACCTGGAAAAGGCGTTGCGCGGCGAGCATCTGCGGTGCACCTCGTGCCACAACCAGATTGTCCAGTATGATGACGAAGTTCAGCAGCACATGACCGTCAACGACAAGAGCTGTTTCGTCTGTCACTTCAAGGATGCCGGGGCCGGCGAGGCTATCACCGGCTGCGACGCCTGTCACGGAATGCCAAAAACGGAGGTGGAGCACGCCGGATTCGTATTCAACCACGAGCCTTACCTGAAGCTGGGCGTTGAGTGCAAGCAATGCCATACTAACATCGTTCGCGGCGACGGGTCGGTGCCGGCCGCAAAGTGCTACACCTGCCACGTCGAGCGTTCATCCAAAGAGCATTCACGCGAGGAACTTCACAATATTCACGTAACGACCAACGGCATCGACTGCTACAAGTGCCATACCGATATCGAACACGGCAATTTCGAGATGGTCAGCGCCCTCAACATCAATTGCGAAAACTGCCATCTGCGCCAGCACAATCGCCCGGAACAGATGTACATGGGAATCGGCGGTCGCGATGCCGTGGATATGCCCAGCGATATGTTCCTGGCCCAGGTATCGTGCAACGGCTGTCACACTCACGTTACCCCCGAGGGTGAGATCATGGCTCACCAGGAGAAGAAAGAAGCGGCCCGTAACTCCTGTGTGACCTGCCACGGCCGGGAGTACGACCTGATGTTTGACAACTGGATCGCCGGGACGAAGACAGTGTTGGCGGACTACGGCAAGTTTCTGAAAGCGGCCAAGGCGGATCTGGCTCAGATCGGTGGCGGCAAGAAGGCCCGCACCGCCGCCAAAGCGGCGTTAAGCAAAGCAGAATACAATTACTACTTCGTCAGGGACGGACAGATTCCCCACAATATCAAGTATGCGGTCAGTCTCCTGGCCGGCGGCGCCGTCGATTTCGAGGCCGCCATGAAGAAGATCAAAAAGACGTACAAGGTTCCGTCCGCGGGCAACGGTATCGAACCGGCCGGCACCTGCCTGACATTCTGTCACGGACAGGGACTTAACCCGGAAACGGTTGAATATGACGGCGGTGATCTGCCCCACAAGCTTCATATCGAGGATATGGAACTGGGCTGCGAGAGCTGTCATTCGGTAAGCGAACACGGAAAAACCCGGGTCCAGGAATCAGTGTGCGCCGAATGCCACTGATCGATGGTTGGGACACTCGGCGACATCACAATACAGAATCCGCATCGGCGGATATTTAGAGAGGTATAAGAAATGAGGAAATTATGCCTGTTTGGCCTGCTGCTTTGGTTGACTTTCTGTCTCTCGGCAGCAGCCCAGGACGACAATGAAACCTGCATGTCGTGCCACGCCGACCAGGAGTTGGAGGGGTTGAATGCAACCGGCGAGGCGGTTTCGATGTATGTCGATGTATTCATGCTGGATTCATCGGCACACAGCGACATGGCCTGCGTTGACTGCCACGTCGATCTGGCGGGCTCTGACGACTACCCCCACGACGAGAACCTGGCCCCGGTGGACTGTGCCACCTGCCACGACGAGGTCGACGAAATCTTCTCGGCATCGGCACACGGTGTAGCCTCGGATAATCCGAAATCTCCGACCTGCGTATCTTGCCACGGCGCGCACGGTATCTTTTCGGATACCGATCCGCGAGCGCTCACCTCGGCCAAGAAACTCCCCTACACCTGTTCCAACTGTCACCATCAGCAGGTCCTGACCCAGGACCCCGATATTCGTATCACCGACTCGTTTGACAGGTATATGAGAGGTGTCCATGCCGAGGGTATCGCCAAGGGTATCGGCTCGGCGGCTTCGTGTGACGATTGCCACGGTATGCACGATCTCAAGAAAGCGTCGGATCCCAACTCGAAAGTCAATAAGCAGAACATCCCGGCCACCTGTGCAAAGTGTCACAACGACATCTTTATCAAGTACAGCCGGGGCATTCACGGCAAGGCCCTGGCGGCCGGCATTCTCGACAATCCCAACTGTTCCGACTGTCACGGCGAGCACGAGATCCTGCAGATTTCTGACCCGAACTCTCCGGTCAACGCTTCCAATCTGTCCGACTATGTTTGCGGTCGCTGTCACAACAACCCGCAGCTGATTGAGAAATATGGGCTGGGCAACGAGCGCTTTTCGTCCTACCAGGATTCATATCACGGCCTGGCAGTCAGGGGTGGATCGCTGAAGGCGGCTACCTGTGTGTCGTGTCATAAAGCTCACGATGTTTTGCCGGAAGCCAACCCGGCATCATCGATCCATCCGGACAACCTGACCCACACCTGTCAGAAATGCCACCCGAAGGCCAACTACGCGTTTGCTTCCAGTTATTCGCACAATATCGCGGCCGCCCAGTTCTCAGAAATCAACAAATGGGTGGAAGTCATATATATTATCGCGATCGTGCTGATAATCGGTGCCATGCTGCTGCACAATATGGTAATCCTGTGGCGCTTCATGCTGGAGAAACACCGCGACAACCGCAAGCAGCCTGTGATCAAGAGATTTAACGGCAATATGGTATTCCAGCACATGGCGTTGTCGATAGCTTTCATCACGCTTGTGATCACCGGTTTTGCGCTGCGCTATCCGGACGCCTGGTGGGTTTCCATTCTCAATTTCATGGGTATATTTGAGTCCACCCGGCCGGTCATTCACCGGATCGCGGCCGTGTTGTTGATATACGTATCCTTCCATCATGCTGTATTCCTGATGGCCTCCCGACGGGGT
>JAUXBJ010000178.1 GCA_030619425.1 bacterium | reverse complement strand
TCTGAGACAAGAAACCGATCCCGGGACGGACTCCAACACGGTCAACCGCGATAGAGAAAAAGCTCGACCTCATCGCCGGACAACGACGTTGCTCTCGGTCACCGTCGCGGTCGGCGCCTGCATCCTGCTTGTTTTGACGTTGGCTCCGGCTCTGACGGCTTCGATCGCCAGTCCTGAAGAAATGGAACAGGTTTGCCGCAACTGGTTATCCCAGGTAGTATACGATAAAGGGGACTGGGCCGGCGAAACCAACCCAGACATCCTGAAAATCGAGGAGCTTGTTGAGAACGGTCAAGTTCTGGGTCGCTGCTTTGCCATCGCCCCCACCGGTTACGTTGTGGTCCCTGTTCTCAAGGAACTCCCATCGGTTAAGGCCTACTCGACCGAATCCAACTTGAATGTCAGCGATACCGGCGGCTTCACACAGCTTCTGAAAGATGTTCTGACCGACCGTATGCGGCTTTACAAGGAAATCTACGGCGGTCTTGATGTCGTGCAGCCTGCCACGGGAGAAGTTCTGCTTGGCCGGGGCAATAGAGAGCGTTGGGACAGGTACGCAGTAAGCACGGAGGAGTTTGACACGTTCCTGGCGAAAAGCGAGCGGTCACCGATGGATGTCGTGGGTCCGCTCCTGACTACAGTCTGGGACCAGGGCTCACCTTACAATGACTATTGTCCCATGGGTGACGGCGCTCGATGCGTAGCCGGCTGTGTGGCGACCGCTTATGCCCAGATTATGGCGTACCACCAATGGCCACCGGCAGGGGACGGCAGTCACACTTACTACTGGTATGGCGATGGTCCTGTCCCCGGTCGCTATCTGACGGCAGACTTCTCCGACCCGTATGACTGGGAACACATTATCAACGCCTGTCACTTTGGATGTGAACCGGAGGATTCGGCAGCGCTGGCGGAACTCAATTATGAGGTGGGCGTTGCCTTAGAGATGGGCTACGGCGCCGACGGCTCCGGGGCGTGGCCGGGTATGATGCTCACTCACATGCCTACATATTTCGGGTACTCCTGGGACATTACGAGAGTCTACCGCAGCGACTACTACGCCGCTTCCTGGTTCGATATCGTCATGGATCAGATTGACCAGAGTATGCCCATTCACTACGTAATCACCAGCCACGCAATTGTCTGCGACGGGTATGACAATAGCGGTGGCTCGATGCAATACCACATGAACTACGGCTGGGGTGGAAGCCAAAACTCCTGGTTCACGGTGGATAGTCTCCATTGTCCGTGGGAGGGATGCGACCCGATGGTCGAATATATGCTGATCGACATCTTTCCAGACAAGGCAGTGCTGTTCGACGCCGACTCCACACTCGGTTGGGCGCCGTTCGCGGTTAGTTTTGTGGGTTCCTCGGATCTCACGGTGGATACCTGGACCTGGGACTTCGGAGATGGTGATTCGGCCTGGGTGCAGTCACCCGGTCATGTCTACAGCCTGCCGGGGAGCTACGATGTTACGCTCCAGATAGACGCGGGTGGGGATATCCGTAGCCGCACCAAAGTCGACTATATAACAGCGCTGGCCGATTCCATGATCGCCGATGATGTCGACGCCGCGGCAAGCGCTACGGCTGAGGTGACCATTTACGCCCGAAACACAGTCCCTGTTAATAGGATATTCGTGCCCGTAATGTATGACCAGGGAGACCTTGAGTTATCGTACGTCAGCTTCTCAACAGAGGGCTGCCGCACCGATTATTTCGAGGAGCAGGCACTGGTTCAGTATAGCCCCAACAGCCGGAAAGCGACATTCGCACTTCAGAGTTCTACTTCCGGAGGTGCACCGGACCTCGAGCCCGGCGCCGGACCGATCCTGAAAGTTTATTTCGAAGTTTCCGAGGCGGCCCAACCGGGTCAGTCGGCCACGATCGATTTGGACCGGAACACCTCATACCTACCGATGTTTTTCACTGAGGAGTTTGACTATGAAGCCCGCACTGTGGCTGGAAACGTTAGTTGCTCCGGTGGTGAGAGTGTGGCAATCTCGCTGGATGCCGTGACGGGGCTGGTCGATGACACCACTATCGGCGCTCTCAGGGAAGTCAGGTTTTATCTTAGATTGACCAACAATGGCCCAAGCGATTTCAAGGGCGTTACCAACGGCTTTCGGGTCTACTCCCCCGACGGTGCGACCTGGTCCACAACGAATCCTGACACTTTGGGAAGTATCGACTGGACGAGCAACTTCATGTTCTTCTACCCGGTTGAGACGAATGTCGATGGCGTAGGCGCCGACACAGTTGGCTTCGGTGGTGTGGCTACCGGCATTCCACCGCAGGTAGGCCTTCCGGGAGCTTTTGACGATACGGCGCTCTGTATCACCATTGGTCCCGTGGACAGTAGCTTTGTCGGTCGCACGATCTGCCTCGACTCCTGTTGGTATCCACCTTCAGGGGTATGGAAGTGGGACGGTGGAGCCAGTGTCGGAAATCGGTTTCCCGTGTGGGATGGTCCTCATTGTTTCACCGTCGGCTATGACGCCTGCTGCATGCCGCCGATTCGAGGGAATGTTGATTACGATCCAGGCGACGCAATTGATATTAGCGATCTTGTCTACCTGGTCGATTTCATGTTCACCGATGGTCCTGCTCCTGAGTGTATGGAGGAGGCTGATATCGATGGCAGCGGAGTGGGTTCACCTCTCGACATAAGTGACCTTGTGCATCTCGTCGATTACATGTTCAACGGAGGTCCCGAACCGGCGGCGTGCCCGTAGTTTGGTGTGAAACGGTGAACCTCAGTGTAATGCGGGGTCATACAAACTGATCAGCCTATTCACCGTCGGAGACTAAGCGGCCTGTCGTAAATAGTTCTCTGCACAGAGTTCCCACGGGGTGAGATCGGGAATCAGAATTTCATGTTGAGCGAGAGGAATACCGACAGATCTCCGTAGTCGTAGTAGTCAAGGGTAGATTGGTTATGGGCATAGGTTACACTGAGGTTAGGTGTAATGAGGCTGTTGTTTTGCATCGAGACAGGCCTGGCAATCGAAATCTGAAGCGTAGTGAAGTCGTCCTCGCGCGAGCTTAACCAGTACGATTCGCCCAACAGGTCGTCGAATTCAACTACGTCCACGAAGGCCTTGTCATAGTAGGCTGCACCGATCTCAACCGTCACCTGTTTCGGGAAATGATGTTTTACATTGGTTGAAATACTTGTCCCATCCCAGAGCTCTCTCCAGGGAGACAAGTAGTCAATAGAGTAACCAGGGATTGCAATAGCATCATCTAAGTGCAGGCGCCGTTGCCCCAGCGACACGCTGAGACCGGTTCGGGCGCCCAGGGGCCGGGAGTAACGCAGCGACAGACCGGTGCTCGCATAAGTCTGCCTGTCCCCTGCATCATCCCCAAATGATCTATGCGTGCCGCTAGTCGGCAGCGCCGCCAGATCATAGGTGCGCCAAGAGTGTCCGAGTTCCAGGGCAAGAGCATTGGAGCCGAACGGAGTAAGATTGACTCCGGCCACAATCTCACTTCCACGGTTTGAACCGAAATCCGCATTAGTGTACGTGATCCTGCCGTAAGACGCCCTGGCCTTAAGCAGAAGCGACGGCGTCAGACGGTACCCGATAGTGCTTGCTCCGCCGACATCGGTCTGATCGTACAACTGATAGAGCTTCCCAAAAGTACGATAGGACAATTGACCGGCAAACAACACCGACCACGCGGAAGACTCACTGGTCGGTATAATCACAATTGACGCGCCGCCGGAGAAATTGGACAGATCCCTCGTCGAAGTGTAAGCGTTGTACCGGCCGTGGGCCGTGATCCGGGTTGAAGCCGATGGGTAGAACTCAATATCCCCGCCCACAAATGAATAAGATTCACCGACCGAGATTGAGTCGTTGAAGAGATTCCCCTGATAACCGCCTCCTAATGAAAGGTTGGTGACGATCTCCGCCCTGGTGACATGCACAAAAAAGAGACCGATAACCACCGCAATAATGGATGCTGTTCTTGCACGCACTACATAACCTCCTCGGTACAGTCCATCAGAACCGGGATGACAGTCAGAGACCGCCACCCCGGATCGGAAGATTGTATTTGCTTCTACTTGCCGCCGCCGCGCTGCCTGGAACCGTGAGGACCGGTACCATCACAAACGCCGCCTCCGGCAGAACCAGCACCGGTTCCGTCACAGACTCCGGCGCCGGAGCCATTCATGCCGCCCTGGGCGCCAAGTCTCTTCTGAAACATGGAGCCGCTGAAGGCCTGTAGACGGTTGAATTTCTGGGACTTGGTCATGGTCTTGTTCCGGGCCATTCCGTCGCCGGAATTCTCGCCAAGCTGACCTTTCTGATAGCCGGTGCCATCCTGGGCATTCTTGACGTAGTCAGGATCGAGACCATTCGGGATTTCGTCACCATCGTGGTCGGGCGTATTGTCGTTGAAGCCGTCACCGTCGAGGTCCACGAAATTCTTTCCGTTCCCATCACAAGTCTGAGCCTGGGCTCCGGCAGGTGAGAACATGACCATGGCGGCCATGATAAGAACGGACAGGCTGATGGTTGTTGCTGTTTTCATTGTTGTCTCCTTTCAGAACAGGTCTGTTAGTATTCACTAACTTCAGTTGCTCCCGACCATTTGCAATAACTGTGCCATTCTCGCTCCGGAGCACATATGTGGTTGTGGATCAGCAGGTTTGCCGTGCAGGCAGAACTGCCTCCAGCCGAGGAACTGTACCGTTGGGTACGGGCGATGAGGAAAAGCGCCCGTCAGCGTTCAGCGACAATTATGACTATAATACGTTGGAGGATTAGCCTGCGTTCACGTAGTCAATAGTACTTTTGGAGCGGGAAAGTCCCGCGCAAAGAACCCGGTGGACGGCCCCAAGTATCTCAGGTTCACCAGTCAGACCGATATCAGCGATTTACTTGAAGTTGCTGTGGAGAAACGAGGATATCGCCAATAGTATACTGGGGGGCCGGAATTCAAAAGGGACAGCATGTGGATGCTGTCCCTCTTGAAAACGGTTAGGCGGCTGCCTCTACTTCAACAACACCATCTTCTTCGACTGTGTGAAACCTTCGGCCTTGATACGGTAGAAATACACGCCGGAGGAAACCCTCGTTCCGTCGTCACCTGTTCCGTCCCACTGGACCGTATGATGTCCCGCGCAAAGACGATCATTCACCAACACGGCAACCTTTCGACCAAGTATGTTGAACACAACGATCTCAACATGACTGCCTCCGGGCAGTGAAAAGTCGATATTTGTCGAGGGGTTGAATGGATTAGGGTAGTTCTGCGCGAGGCGGGAGGTTGGCGGTAGAGTGCTCATGGCCATTTCCCGC
>JAUXBJ010000215.1 GCA_030619425.1 bacterium | reverse complement strand
GAGATAGGCATCGAGCCGGGCGAACTCCTTCGAGAAATAATCATTTCCTTCCGATAGTACACGATTGGTGAAGCTATCCAAACGTTCGCGAAAATCGTCGCCGAGATAGTAGGTCGGAATGTGTCGTTCCATAGGGACAATATACGGTCTCTGGCGCGGCGGAGAATCTATTTTTCGATTCGCTGGGACAGTCGTTCGACTCGGCTCAGCCCGGCCAGGGCGCGGGTGGAACCTGGGTAAAGATTCAGCGCCGTGCGGAAGTTTAGTTGGGCCCGAGAGAAATCTCCCTGCTGTTCCCACAGTTCGCCGAGAGCCAGATAGATCAGGCTGCGATCCTTCTTGTGTTCCGGGGCATGGCTGAGCGCAGTATGGAGCGACGCCATAGCCTCCGTTTGGGCGGAACGTTTCTTGTACACGAGGCCGAGGTAGTAGTGAGCCTTCCAGTTGGTGGAGTCGGCCTCTACGGCCTGAGTGAAAAACCGCGCCGCCGCCTCATCCTGTCCGGCGCGGAAAAGACTGAGTCCGTTGTCGAAGCATTCATCGGAGGCTGACGTCGGCAACGTAGCGGTCGGGCTGTCCTGATCGACCAGGCCGGCTGTCACGGTTGTCATTTTGCGACCGCAGCCAGTGAGGATCAACATGACGCCAATCAGGGCACAGTATGTCATCGGTTTGGTCAGAGCGGGCTGCCTATTTTGCTGTTTTTGTCGTCCGTCTTTATAGTGTCGGCTGGTTTTGCGGGTAGCTCTATGATGAAAAAACAGGCCGAGAAAATCAACCTCGACCTCGCTCGCGGCTTCGGTCCTCATTCCGGTCGCGTCGGTTGATCGCTGGTGCCCGGTTGCAAGTGACCAGACTAGCGGCGACGATGTTGACATCGCCGGGCGGTTCCCTATATTGACGCCATGGTTCTTGTCATCGACATCGGCAACACCAATATTGTCATCGGTGTGTACTCAGGCGAGGAGTTGGTCGGAAGCGTGCGCTTGTCCACGCGCAGCAGCCTCACGTCTGACGAAGCAGGCCTGCTGGTTACCGGGTTTCTCAATCGAATGGGCTTCACCGTCGAGGAAATCGGGCAGGTTGTTGTCGGTTCGGTCGTGCCGCACCTCACCAGCGCTTTTGAAAAAACCGCTCAGCAGTACCTTCGGTGCAAACCGCTGGTGGTGACGGCTCACGTGAAGCTGCCGGTGACAATCGACATCGACCAACCCGACCAGGCGGGGGCCGATCGGATCGCTAACGCCGTGGCCGCCTTTACTCGTTTTGGGGGGCCTCTGATTGTAGTCGATTTCGGTACCGCCACCACCTTTGATGTTGTCAACTCCGATGGCGCTTATATCGGCGGCATCATCTCGGCCGGACCGGAGACCTCGATGGCGCAACTGGCCCGGCGGGCGGCCCGTTTGCATGAGGTGCGGATCGAACAACCAGAGCGCGTGGTCGGACGTGACACCGGAAGTGCTTTGAAATCGGGTTTGTTCTACGGCACGGTGGGGCAGGTGGATCATATTATCGACAAGATCATTGAGGAGACCGGCGCGGTTGATACGAAGATCATCGCCACCGGCGGACTGGCGGCCGGCTTTGAGAATCATTCGCGACACATCCGGCAAGTGGAACCACATCTGACGCTGGAGGGGCTGCGGATCATCGGTGAGATGAACAGGCTGTAGCCTGTTATTCGCGCTCCGCGCTACCCATTGGTACCCCACCTGAGCAAAGCGGCAGGTGGGTTTTCACCCTCACATCAACATGCCTGCTCTGTACGCCGGCAAGTATACGGTAAGTGTCAGGACTAAACAGATCACGGCGTAAATCGGCAGCAGCCAGCGGCGGCGGCGGTGCTGTGCGGCCAGGGCTACCATCAGGAACAAGGGGAACGCTACTACAATATGCCGGTAGTAGCAGTCGGTGGTGCCAAGTGTAGGTGTGAACAACAGCAGGTCGAACATCAAAACCTGCCACGAGCCGGGTAACTTCCGAGTAAAGAACAGAGCGGTAGTGATGATACTGAATAAGAGCATCAACGACACCGGACTGGTCAGGGGCAGTTCAACCAGCGAGCGTCCGATAGTCCACAACGGAAACGACGCCTGATGAGCGTAGTAGCTCTGCGACTGAATTCTCAGGTACAAAAAGAAATCATCGAAACGCCACCAATAGTAGAGGCAGTACAAGAGCAGCGCCAGCCCAATCGCCGCGAGGGCGCCGACCAGACTCAACCGTTCTTTGGGCGAGAGCTTTTTGAAACTCGATATCAGCACCCAGAGAATCGGCAACGCGATAACGACCCCGGAGGGGTAAGTAACAGCCAGCAGACCACAAGGGATAGCCAGCAGACCGAACCGCTTCGTTTCCAGCAAGTAGAGAGCGAGAACAGCCAGCGCTAAGAACAGGGCGTACGGAAATGCTGTGAGGAAGTAGAACGATCCCGGAAACAGCAGCATGCACACCAGCGTCAACACGGCGGTGCGATGGTTCCATTTGTCGGCAACGATGCGGTATAACACTAACATGGCCAGCCACAGCAACACCCACGACAAGCCGAGCAGGGCCAGGCGATGGTCCAGGCCGGACCAGCCGATGATCCGACCAAGCAGCGGATACATAGGAAACCAGCCGACATTGCCGCAGATATAAGCAGGATTGTATTCGCACGGGAACATCTCGTAACCGTCGCGTGCAATCGACAGGTAGAGCCGGCCATCCCACTGTATTAGTGTGCGCATGAGACTGTCGTATTTGGTCGGCCCGGTCTGTAGCAGCAGCAGGATAACAACAACGAAAACGAGCCACAGAGCGGTCGGCCAGAGGAAACTTTTGCTTTTCAGTCGGGAAATATTCATTAAGTTAACGCAACGTTTCAATTCGCGCCCAAGTTAGTGACCGTGACAGATATTACAAAGCACAAACTGTTCGCTCCCGGACTCTCGGCAGTCCTGGCCCTTTATTACACGCTGCCGTTTCTGCTGAAGATTACCTGGTGGGGTGGACGCGACTGGGATCTGTTTACCACCATGGCCGCGGTGCCGGTGGGAAGTCTTTTGGATTACGGTCAGTTCCCTTTCTGGAATTTGTATCTGGGCGGCGGTAACATTCTGTTTCACCACCCCGAGGTGGCGGTGCTATCACCGTTTTTTCTGCTCTACCTCGTGTTTGGCGCCGTGGTCGGTCTGAAACTTCAGGTGTTGATCTGCTACTTTATCGGTTTCTACGGTAGCATCAAACTATCGGAACAACTGGGGATGTCCACGCTCGCCGCCGCTATGACCTCGGTGGCCTACTTCGGCTCGGTGCATTTCGCTTTGCATTTCGCCGAGGGGCACATGCCGTTCACCCACTTCTGTTTCTTGCCGTGGTTCCTGTACTTCCTGTTGCGGTCACCATCCGGGCTTAAACACCTGCTCGCCGCATCAATCTGCCTGGTTCTGATGATCCTCGGCAACGGTGCTGCTATTCCCCTGTTGTACACGCTGACATTTTCGACGTTGTTGGTGGTTCTGCTGTCCGTAACTCAGAAGAGCTACCTCCTGCTAAAAAACCTGGCTCTGATGGTGGTAGCTGCGCTTGGTCTGTCGGCGATCAAAATCATTCCGATGGCAATCTATCTGCTGGAGAATCGATGGGTGGGCAACCCGGACGAATCGATTCCGCTGGGTGCGTTGGGGTCGATCTTCTTCGGTTTGACCCATTCGCTTTATGCCAGAAACTTCCCGGAGCAGTTCTGGGCGTGGCACGAGTACGGCGCTTATCTTTCGCCACTCTTGATAGCCCTGGCCCTCAGTGCGCTGGTGCCGAAATGGCGTCGCTACTGGCACTGGATGGTGCTCTTAGTGTTCTTCCTGATTCTGGGGCTGGGCGATTTCGGATGGTTCTCCCCCTGGTCGATAGTTTCGCACCTGCCCGGTTTTTCATCAGCACGGTGTACCGGCCGGGCCTTTCAGTTTGTCATATTGGCAGGTGCTATCCTCGGCGGATTCGGGTTCGACCTATGGCGGCGACGGTTCGGGGCCTTATCGAAAAAACGATGGTTGAGGCTTCTCCCTTACGCCGCGGCGGTGATCGTTGTAGCCACCAATCTCGGATTCGCCTGGCCGATCATGAGCAGCGCCTTCAAAACGGAGGCTCAAAATGTCCAACGGTTCGAGATGTTCAGTCATGTAGTCGATGAAAAGCCGCAGGCGTACAAGAACTATCTGGCCAATCGCGGGTCGCTGATTACTCCCTGGTTGTCGGCTTATCATCCCAGCCGCGGCCTGGTCGACGCCGTCAACACGGTTCACATGGAGCATGTACTATCCGGCAAGGTTGAGTCGCTGAAGCGCCAATACACACCCAACCGGATCAGCTACGTACTATCCGCGTCTGAAGCAGGCCGGATGGTGATCAGCATGGGTTACGATCGCGGCTGGCGCGCCGAAGATGGACGTGAACTACGCCAACAACAGGGACTGTTGACGTTCGATTTCAACCAGGGAACCGACCGCGTCGTTCTTGTCTACCGCACGCCGTACATCCTGACCGGCCTGGTGGTGTCAACAGCATTCCTGATCGGCCTGATAGGGGTGGTGGCAACGGTCTCACGTCGCCGCATCCAGGCTCCATCCGTTAGCGGTTGACATTGCAAACCCTATTCGCTATTCTTCGCAACTAAATGTCAAACGGTGTGTCTAAAAGGTTGATGTTCACCAGGATGACGAAACGGTTATACATTATAATGGCCGGTTTGTGGTTGTTGGCCGATGTTCCATCGGTCGCCCAGGCGCGGGCCGACGCTGACAGCCTCGAGGTTTCGTGGGCTGAGATGTATCGTTTCTT
>JAUXBJ010000146.1 GCA_030619425.1 bacterium | reverse complement strand
GTTCCGGTGACCGCCAAGACACGGCTGGGTTATTCGGCCGATGACCGCAACGGCGTGCAGATCGCAAAGATCCTGGAGGATAGCGGCGTATCGCTTGTCACCATCCACGCCCGCACGAAAGATCAGGGGCACAGCGGTCCCGTGGATCTCTCGTTGCTTCGCGAGATAGTGGACGCGGTGAACATCCCGGTTGTCGGAAACGGCGGAATCGCAGGACCGGCTGACGCAAATGAAATGATCGCGAAATCCGGATGCGCACGCGTGGCAGTCGGTCAGGGCGCAAAGGGCAACCCGTGGATCTTCAGAGAGCTTGCCGGCGGCGAGGGCGCTCCCGGTCTTGCTGACAGGGTGGAGATATGCCGCAGGCATCTCGATCTTTACATCAAGTGGTCCGGCGAACAGCGCGCCGTGCTGGAGATGCGAAAGCACGCCTGCTGGTATCTCAGGGGCTTCGACGGAGCCGCCGCGTTCAGGAAACGACTCGGAGAAGCAGTCGACGCCGAAGCATTCTCCAACCTCCTCGACCAGCTTCCGGTATGAAATTTGGGGTCAATTGGTTAATCGCGGAACGGGACAGGGGTCAGAACGTCCATCCCAGAGACAATGTCATGCTGTCGCTGTTTTTGGACAATGAAACCATTGGGATCTTTTTTATTTCTCGTAAGATTTTATCCTTCTTATATAAATATATCACCCCCAAGATGATACCCAGAACAGTTGAAGCACTGCCGCCGATAAATACCCCGCGTCCTTCTGGTAAATTCCTTGCCAGCATAAATCCTCCTAAAACTGTCGTCACCGCCCCTCCCCAGAAGAAAAGATGCCCAAGGGCCCTATATGCCTGGAATGATTGGAGTTGTGACAACTTTTCCATTTCCAACAAATGCATGGCTCGTATCGGGTTTACTTTTTTTGGATCCGGCTTGTCGACAATCGGATAATCGTCGTTTTCCTGTTGCGCCCAGACGGTGTCTTTTACAGTTGTCTCATCCCCAACGATCAATCCCATTTCCTCCAACCCGGCGCTCGCCGGGACGGCGAACCCGATCCCCTCAAACTCTTTTTTGGTCAACCCTCCCGTCACCACGCCGACGGCCTCGCCGTCTTCATTGACCAGTGGGCCTCCACTGCTACCCGGATTCAGCGCCGCGTCTGTCTGAAGCAATTGTCGCCCGTCGATTTCGCGGATCCCGCTGAGTATTCCCCTGGTCACGGAAAAAGCCAGTTTTTCTCCGGCGGGCGCGCCGAACGCAAATAATTCGGCTCCGATTGGGGGAAGTTGCGTAACGAGAGGAAGGCAGTAGGACGCCCGGGCCGAAACCTTCAGCACGGCAAGATCCGCATCTCTATCCCTGCGAATTACTGTCGCCTCCAGCTCCGTGCCGTCTATGGTTTTCACCGTAACTGTCTTCGATGAACGAACGACGTGATCTGCGGTGAGTATCAGCCCGTCATTTGAAAAGAAGAAACCGCTTCCCAGCGCATTGCCGACTTTTACCAGAACGGTCGCCTTTGCAACTTCGGATGCCTCGGCCGGCAGTTCTCTTTGGTCGTTATCACACTCCCTGACATGCTCGGTTGAATGTGCGCTTTTTGGCTTGAATGAGCCGTCTTTCTTCTTCACCATGCTGACAAAACGTTCTCTCGAAAGAAGCGATTTCAACGCACCCATCGTCAGTTTGTAAATACCCTTGCTGGAGATCTGCTTTTTTTTGACGGTGCGTATTCGGCATCTCGTGAGGACTTTGTAAACAACGGTATTCAAACCCTTGTCGTATAGCTCCCAGTCAATTCCAATATCGCAACTCATGGCCGTTTTTTCATGATGACGGTAGCACTTGAAGGACTTTATCGTGCCGCCGAGGACCAGCTGGGCCTCTACGGATTCATCTATGCCAAATACGAGATTCTCCGCGCCGACAGCGTTGTGTCCGTGTTTTCTCAGCTCTTCGATGATGTTGATCGTTACTTCGTCGGGAGCGATGCCTATCTCGAGACCCATATCGGGACGAACAATCAGCCTGGAGAAAGTAATAGCCTCCATCTCTTCCGGATTGACCTTGATTGGCTTTTTCCTTGAGACTTTTGCCATCGCGGACAATGACCAGATAGAAACCAGAAACACGATCGCGAGAAATCGGAGAACACGCATCGATATCATCGGTAATTCCTTTTACTTCAGAACCGCCAACTGAGAGGCATCGGGACTTTCAAAATTCGATTGACTTGAACATAACACTTTCCTGTTAGTGACACGATATGACTTCACACGTGTTCCGGTCATCACTTCGAGGATTGATATCAGGAGGTTGTTATCACGGATTCAAGGGGTCAATTTCATTACAAAAACATCAAACTGATTTTCCGCCGTCAGGCTTGTTTCTTTGAGCTCGCCGGGGCCGAACACGGCTGTATCCTCGAAACTGCTGGTCAACAAAGAAGATCCATCAGACAAATTTGTCGCCGCAATCGGTCGCAGGTCGGAATTATCTGATGATCGTTGAGCACTCTTCGCCCATGACAACGAGCCATCTGAATTGTACTTCACAATGTACAAGTCTTTACTGCCAACTGGCGTCAAAGTTGTCTCGTTGGTTTCACCCGAACCATAAGTCGCTTCTTCTACCATTCGGCCTGCAATCATCATCGAACCGTCATCAAACGCGGTGATGGAATCCATGGTTTCATGGTCGAGGTAGGCCAGATCGTAAAAAAGCGGCCCAGTCTGAATAACGTTCTGCAATTCGCCGTTCGAGTCGTAGCCCGCCACAAACAACATACCGTCCTCGGGCTCCAGTATGGTCCAAGCAGGCTCTCCCTCGGCCAGGATCAATGGAAACGCGAGAAAACCAAAAACCATCGCGGTGCCATCATCCAGTGTATCGACGGCGTTGGCGCCCATGCCCCAGTTAATCCATCCCGGCTCTGCTTCGATTTGTTCGTCCTTCACCCACTCGAGGGTTCCACTCGGAGAGTACCTGGCAATGTAATAGCCGCACGGCTCAAAAGTGAGTACGGTTTCTTCAGCGGTTCCCACTTCGAAAATGACCGTCTGGGAATTCCATGCCGCATCGAAATTCTCGGGATTCCCAATTATGACTGAGGTTCCGTCAGCAAGCACCGAAACACCGGTCAGGTATGTGGACTCATCCGGCGCGGCCACCTGTCTTGCCCAGAGAAGTCCGGCATTTGAGTCAAATCGGGCGATCACCGCGTCATACTTCTCCTGAGAAGTCAGAGAAACGGTTCCCCCAACGGTCGCACTTCCATAGAAGGATCCGACCAGAGTGAACGATCCGTCATCCGCCGTATCTATCCTGCTATATCCATTATAGAAATAGGGCGTGAGGCCGACTGCTATCACTGCGGCCCACTGAAGTGTGCCGTTCGAATTATACTTCGCCGCAAAGGTCGACGATGCGCCGGTGCCGGCCACGAGGGTCGTTTCATTGGACTCACCTTCACCAAATATCGCGTCGGCGTCAAAATCGCCCACCACGATTGAGGAATCGTCGTTGAGAATGGACAGCGAGTTTGCTCTCACGTTTCCCGAACTCTTCGCCTGAGCGGCCCACGAAAGAGATCCACCGGAATCATACCGCGAGAGGAACATGTCATCGTCGCCTGCGGAAACAAGAGTGATTTCGCCGGTGTTGTCTTTGTCGAATGTAATCGTCCCGTAGAAATAACCAGTCACCAGAAAGGAATCATCTGTGAAAGCTTCTATGTCCGTGGATATATCATTCCCGACCGCACCTGCCTGGATCACCCAGTCAAGATCTCCCGACTCTTCATCCGTGTCAGAATCGGAATCGGTATCGGTATCGGAGTCGGTATCGGTATCTGTATCACCTCCATCTGGATCTGCGAAGGGATCTTCGTCGTCATCCCAGCAGGCAGGGAATAACATCAAGGTGGCGATAATAACGGCAACCAGTAAAATTAACTTCTTCATCGCATCCTCCCGAAGATATTCTTCTTCATCATTATATAAAACGCTTCCAAATCAATGCACCAATCATACCACCCGCGGCTGAATCATATCGGTGTGAATTGTTTGACTATTCAGAATACTCGAAAAGGCGATCCTGTGCCATGTTGTGCCACAGGTTATCATAGGGAACATGGGAAACGGCTTACCGGTTCAGTATTTGATGCAGAGAACCAGAGCCTGCGAGAGATCTGGATTGGCCACAGTTTCCACGCAATCATAACCACCGTCAAAATCGATCATGAAAGCATATTGAACTTCGTCTATTACTTTGCCTACGGTACGTGTCCAGTATGTCTCAGATTTTACTTCGCCACCCCCAATATTACCTGAATTTGTAGGATCATTAGTGAATATCTCATCGCATTTTGGGCTTTCGGAGCAGGAGTTACATTCTCCTCCATATACGGAGTGGTTGATCACCGAGGAGTCACAGTCGACAATTATCTGGATGAAATCATTGAGCGAAGGAACCTGAAAACCGGAAGGACAGCTACTGAGCACATCACTCCAGAGCAAATCGGTCGCGGTTCCCGTGCAATTCCATTCAATCCACTGCATACCGACGGGACACCTCGTCCAGACTTTGCTCGAATTTGGCTGTTGAACCGTATCAGGTAGCGGTCCGGTACATGTTCCATGGATGCAATGCAGACCATCATCACACCCGACTTCTTCATCCCACTCGACATAATACAAACAGGGTTGTCCTTCTCCACCCGCCTCCACGCACACACCGTCGATGCACCACAGGCTGTTCTCGCAGACCGGGTGTTCGTTGTACTGCTTTGACTCGTCGCACTTCTCGCCGAGCCCCTTGGGGGGTCCGCACTCGTTGAAATTGCAGACCAGATCGTCCATGCAGTCGCCGTTGTCGGCACACTGTTCACCCGAACCTCCGATGTCCGGCAGAAATACGTCGCAACAGGGCAGGAGAACGGTCGCCATGAAAAACACGAGCAAACGGTTCCATCTCATCGAAGACCTCCCCTAGAAAGTCACTATCATACCACGTTCACCCAGACGAAGCGCAGCCGATGAACCGTGGAGTTCGAAATACTCCTTGTCACCGGGCGACCTGGACCAGCACACGATGGCAGAAACGACAAATATTACACCCACTGAAAAGCTGCCCCACATTGCGCCGGTCCAAACTCTGGCGCGACGCTCTGCCTCGGGATCCAAGTCGTTCTGGTACTCATTTGCGTTTCCCATGGCCGCATTCATTGAAATGAAACCAAAAGTGGTCACGAAGATGCCGGGCCAGAAAAATGCGTGACCCGCTTTCTTGTACGGGTTCATCGGGTAGATGCGCCGCAAGATAAAGTGGTGTTTATCGATTTGCCCCGGATCGATGCGCACTCTCTTTGTCACTGATCTGTGATTGGCCATTCGGACTTCCAATCTGTATGAAAGTGTGGCCATCTCTATATCCAGCGGAGTAAGGCCGGAGTACTTTCTGTGAATGTAAACACGCGCTCCAGGAGGAGACGACGTAATCTTCAACCTGCCAACCGCTATGCCCACGGGCACAACAGAACGCTGTGGCAGTATCGGCTGAGATTCCGGAGTATGCTCGATCGGAGCGATTGGATGCGATGGTTGCCATGCCGACTCCGGTTCGAGATTTTCCCGCAGCTCTCTTGCCGCAGTTCTCAGTGCGCCGATCAGATCCTCCAGCGAAGCCCTGGAATCGGTGGTTGAACTGGCGATCAGCTGTTCGGCTGACACGTCGTATAACTGTAACGATGCCAAATATCCCTTGCCGAAGATACTGACCGAGCCGAGTACGACCATGTCTAT
>JAUXBJ010000403.1 GCA_030619425.1 bacterium | reverse complement strand
CGAGTTGCCCCCCACGGTGGTCAAGTCGGAGGTGCACGTCGACATGACCGAGGAGGATGAGCTGGACATCCCCACCTTCCTACGGAGGCCGGACCGGTAAAAACCGAGCATGGGCGAAAAGGCTACAAAGCCAACCCGCTCCCGGGCGTGGCGCCGAATCGCCATCGTCTTCGGCGTCCTGCTCCTCTGCGCGATTCTGCTTCCCTCCCTCCTGATGGCCCTGGCCCGGAACCGGGTGGGCCGCTTCTGCCGGGCGATCGAGATCGGTCAGGCGATCGCCGGCCTAAAAAGAACTTAAAAAGAACTCCCCGGGGGACGGAGGTTGGGCTAAGAGCTTGATTTGCCGACCAATCGGCCAAAGGGAGCGTTGATTGGAAGAATGTCCGTCAGTGGTGTCGTCCGCAAAGCGTTCACAAGGAGGACGTTGTTCTGTTCAAGTTGTTGAGACTGACGTGGCTGGTGTAGGATTACGGGCGTGAAGCGCTATAGCGGATGGGTTATCGCCGGAGTCGTGGTCGCAGCTTTTGGGGTTGGTGCGTACTATTTCATCGTTCAATGGAGTCGTATGGCCGTCTTTTTTGTGGAAGACGGACGAAAGGTCGAGATCTCCCATGAAGGTTGGTGCGATCCCACCTGCGCCTCGGCCTTTTTTGCCTCGGCCTTGCTCCCCTTTCCCCGCTTCGTGGCGCGGATTCCCCCCCGCTGCAACTGCACCAGCCAGTCGCCGCGCTTGTTGATGACCTTGTAGGACACGTCGCACCTTCTTTCCGCCGCGAAGTGCCGCGATCACCTCATTGAGGTCGAACCGCAGCTTTCGCCCAACCCTGACGCTGGGTATCCGTCTCTGGGCAGCCCACCGGTACACGGTCCAGCGGTGGATGTCGATGGCCGCAGCGATTCCATCGGCATCGGTGAGATCATCGAGGAAGCCGGGGGTGGATTTGGCAGCCTGGAACCATGGTTGTTGCATCTCCGGCGGTGGACACCTTAATCAAAACGCTAGTAATTGATGTTGCGTAAATATTTATAACTAATTGTTATAAAAGATATATTCACTTGCATAGTGTTGCATGTTGACAAGCTATTGGTCGTGCTATATTATGCAGATAGGAGGTAAAGATGGACCGTCAGGTAGCATATGTTGATAAGGCACGAACCGCCCCCGTTGAGGACCGAGAGGTCTTTCGCAACCTCTTGACCGAGGGTTTGGAACTGACCGGGATGTCGCTAAGAGAGGCGGCACGCGAGTTCAAGACGGCACCAGGCACAATCAGTCGGTGGGTTAACGGCCATTCGGCACCGGCACTGGTGGCTCGTATCGCAATACTCAAGTATCTCCGGTCGCGCGTAAATCGGATTGCTCGCCCCTTGCGTAAGCGTTCGTATCGTTCCTCGGCCGAACAAAAAGAGCGCTTGAGTCGTGCCGGCAATTGACATAGAAATGGCACGTGACCAGGCGCAAGCGTTTTCGAGTCGAGCCTGCTTCTGAGCAGGATATTCGAGAGATCCACACTCTGGTCTTCGAGAACCCGGAGAAACACATCCGGCGTCTGGAAATCGATAAAGTAGAGCAACTGGTCGACGAAGGCTTGTTCTGGGTTATACGCGATGTGCGTCAGCGACGAATCGTGGGTGTCTGCTACGTCAAAGTACCGTACACGGAGGCTGGCAAGCCGCCCGATCCTGCAGAATACGGTGGCGCGTTTGTTGACAGAGGGTACCGGCGGAGGGGTTTCGGAGAAGTGCTGGCGAAAGTGGCAATCGCGCACTACTTCTGGGACAACGATCCGGACAGTCCTGAACCGCTTCCGTTGGTCGCACACGTTCACACCAACAACCCAAAGCCACGTACCATCCTTTCAAACCTGGGATTTGAGTTCGACAAGAACGTTGTTGTCCCGGACGAAGCCTCGGGATTCGAACACATGCCGAAAGACGAAGACGGCATGGTTCGCGGTGATGAGTTCAAGTTCAAACCAGATGAGCGAAGCTCATTGTACCGGACTGTCGCGAGACTGCTGAATGATCTGGAGATACAGGCAGAGGATGGTTCGATCTCTGAAATCGAGTTCATTGTCGGACCGGGCTTATCATCTGAGGCGTTGCTGGAATTGGCAGAGCAGTTGGAGTCGAATGGGTAGGGGCGAAGCCGACGGCGGTTGTCACAAAGTCACAAACTTCAATCACCGAATACTGTTTGCCAAAAAGTCTCTCCTCTACTTCCCGCAGCCTTTTCAACAGTAGCCCTCTCGGCACTGGCAGAAATCGGCCTCGTTCGCTTGAGCATCTGGCTGACTGCATTTGGTTGTAGGCCGAACAGATCCGCACCGCCGGCATGGGCGGCGGTGGCCGGCGACAATTAGAATGCCCCACTGACGACAATTAGAATTCCCCACTTTCAGGGTGTCTGAGTGGCGCGAATGATCGATAGTTCTTGCAAAAGAGCAAGGAGGTTATCGATTG
>JAUXBJ010000194.1 GCA_030619425.1 bacterium | reverse complement strand
TCACCGGCTCCGGACCACAGGATCGAAACGAAACCATCATGGGCCACAAACCGTTCCTGGTGCTGGCCGACTATCTGACCCGGCAGGGTATCGCCGTACTGCGCTGCGATGATCGCGGCGTAGGTGGCTCCACCGGGGATCCCACCAATGCTACGACGGTCGATTTTGCCCACGATGCGCAGGCGGGTGTTCGGTATTTGAAGTCCAGGCTGGAGATAGACGCGTCTAGAATCGGCCTTATCGGTCACAGCGAAGGCGGGTTGATCGCTCCGATGGTGGCGGTGGCATGGAAGGATATTGCCTTTATCGTACTGATGGCCGGACCGGGGCTGCCGGGTGAGGAAATACTGCTCGACCAGGCGGAGTTGATACTCAGGGCCGAAGGCGCTGACGAAAAGGCGCTGGCCAGCCAACGTGAGCTTCAGGAACGGATGTTTCAGGCCATCAAGGCCGACACCAACAGAGCTGTTCTGGAGGCCAATCTCCGCAAGATTCTCAACGAGATGACAACCAAGCTGAGTGAAGAAGAACGCGAGGCGCTGAACATGGCCGGACCGGCCATCGATCAACAGATTCAGATGGCGCTATCGCCATGGATGAGATTCTTTATAACATACGAACCTAGGCTAACACTCCAACATGTGCCCTGCCCACTGTTGGCCGTCAACGGCGAACTAGATCTTCAGGTGCCGGCCAAAGCCAACCTGGAGGCAATCGAAGAAGCGTTGACCGCCGCCGGTCATGAGGACTTCACCACCGTCGAGATGCCGGGGCTGAACCATCTGTTTCAGACGGCCGTGACGGGTTCGGTGTCGGAGTATGCTACGATCGAGGAGACACTGTCACCCGACTTCCTGAAGCTGGTCGGTGATTGGCTCTTAGAGCACACGGAATAGTCGTGCGCGCGAAGCGCGAGAGAGCCGGCTTGACCGGTCCAAAAACAATTTGTACCGCTTTAACCTCGCCGCTATATTCCGGCCATGGATCAACTGCGGATGGAACAATTCATGGAACTTGCCCTGCGCGAGGCCGGGCTGGCTTTCGACGCCGGTGAAATCCCGGTTGGCGCCGTGGTGGTTTTTGAGGACCGCGTGATAGGACGCGGGCACAACCAGACCCGGCAGCTTCACGACGCCTCCGCTCATGCCGAGATGATAGCCCTGTCGGCCGCCTACAACCATTTCGGCGACTGGCGTCTGGAAGAGTGCACCCTGATCTCGACTCTGGAACCATGTCCAATGTGCGCCGGGGCGGCCATGTTGTCCCGCATCAAGACGATCATCTATGGTGCTCCCGACCCCAAGTTCGGCGCCTGCGGGTCTATCATCAACATTCCCTCAGAGAAGAAGTTCAACCATCACATCGAGGTCGTTAGTGGTGTTCGCAAGGACGAAGTGGCAGCGCTTATGAAACTGTTCTTCCAGCAGGTGCGCAACGGCAAAGAGGGGGTGAACTGATGGAGACAAGTGAAGGTCTCGTCAAGAAGTTCAAGCTGATCAGACTGATGGCAGTGCTCATGTTGATCGTAGCGCCCGCCATCTACCTCGTGGTTGCCAACCTGGTACTGCTCGAACCGAAGAGTGGTGGCGAGCACGACATTATGTTTTACATCCTCTTGCTGGTAGCGCTGAGCCAGCCGTCAGTGGTGCCATTGATTGAACGATTCCAGATTGGCAAATTCCGTCACGAGTATGGTACTAAAGCCTCGCCGGTGGGGTTTCTCACTGTTATGTTCCTAACCAAATTCGCCGTGGTCGAGGCTATCTACATCTGGGGCCTGGTAATTCTGTTTGTGACCGGTGACCTTACGCGAGCCCTGCTGTTTTTCCCAATCGGCGCCATCTGGTCGGTTGTGTACTGGCCGCGTGAGGACAAAATGAAGCGAACACTCGAACGCCTGGAGACGCTATGAATTTAATGTCCGGTGACGACGAATACGATCTGCATCACATTCTGGCCAAATCGCTATACTTCGCGTTATTGGTCAATGTTCTCCTGCCGGCGGCCCTGCTGTACATGTGTCACTATGCTGCCAACAACTACTTCCCTGAGAACCGCATCGGCGAGTTAGCTAACTCTCTGTTCTATCTCTTCGCGGTGGTAGCCGTTGCTCAGGGTGCGCTGGCTTGGTGGTGGCGATCCAAGCTCTTCGCCCAACCCATGATTCTCAGTATGGAGTCGTTCGAGAAGGATATGACCGTGGGCCTCCTGCGCGCATCGCGACCGGTCTCGCTGCTGGTAGCGAGTATCTCGGGGTGGGGTTATGTCTATTTCCTGCTGACCGGACGTTTTCGTGAAACAGCCGTGCTCGTGTTGTTCTCATTCGTAATGTACCAGGTAGTCAGGCCGCGCCTGGGATCGCTTCAGAAACTGGTGACACGCCAGAAGCAGATGGCCGAAAAGGGACAACTGCTCGGGCGATAGATTCGGCAAAGTAGAGCAGGAACCCTGCGCTCCGGCCGTCGATTCTGTTCCGCATTACCCTTCGACTCCGCTCAGAGTGAGGGATACTGCGCGCGAAGCGCGAGAACAATGCTTACCTGCCGATCTACAAGCCATAGACCTGCGGCGGTCCCAAATACTCGGGGAAGCGGTCGATCAGCGCCTTGCGGACGAGAAAGCAGAAATGGCACTCGTCGACGTACTCAGCGCCAAGCTCCACACCGTAGTCGCGGGCCAGTTGGGCCGGGCCGCCGCGAATCAGCGGTCCGCAGATCGGGTGGGCCTGAGCATCGTAACTTGAATCGATCTCAGCCAGGGGTGTTTTCCACATGTTCCCCAGGCTGATTCCCTGGCACGGGAAGACGTTGCCGAAGGCATCAACATGAACGCGCTTTGGCCGCTCCAACTCTTCGTAGGGACAGGTGGTGAACTCCTGCCACGGTCTGGTGGGTAGCCCTTCGGTCAGTTTCTCCACCGCCCGACCTTTGAACATCGCCCCGCCCCCGATCACCGGCGCCCCCTTGCCCGAGCCCTTGTTGACGGTAGGTTCTTTGATCTCGATCGTGGAAACATCGAGGCTAAGGTTCTTTGCGGCGGTATGAGCCAGCTTGGCCGGGCTATCCTCTTTGCCGTCACTGTGAAAGAGGTCGTCGCTTAGTTCCAACATCGAAAGGTCGACCTCCCGGAGCGGTTTCAGCCACAGTTCGGCGTCCTCAACGGAAGTCGACATGTAGGCGTTGCTCACCATGCCGGTCTTCAGACCCATGCCACGGGAAAGCTTGATCCCTTCCAGCAAGAGGGGATAATACAGCGTCGGCTCACCTCCCTCGAAGCCCACCGATTCGACGGTGCTGATCTTGGCGATCTCGTCGAATACGGTACGAAGCTGACTAAGCGTGAAGGTCCCCTCCGACTCCGGGCTGCAGTATAGAAAGCAATGATCGCACTCATAGGTGCATCGGTAGGTCAACAGAAAATGGACGGCCGTAATCATGGTTTGACTCCTCTCTGGCACAAGATAGGCCATTTGGCCCTGGGAATCAACCCCTGCATTGACCCTTACGGATAGCCACAGCCTGGCGCGACAATCGGTACCCCACTCAGAACATCCCAGGCTGTGTCGCAATTGTATGTTTCACCGGTTCCTGCGTTCGCCGAAGGTCCGCCGCGGCGGATGTGAACCGGTGATTTCTTAGGACTGTTTTCCCACAACGCCTTAACGAGAATATTCAACTTGACAACACGAACACCGGTAGTATACTGCGACACAGTAGGGTGATTCGAACCCGGCAGACGGAGATTTTGTGTAGACTAATAGGCTGGCTGCCGTCTATTAGATAACTACATCGAGGGAGAGTTTCAATGGAAATAGTGAGAGAAATCCAGAGTTGGATTTACCCGGCTGTTGACTCGTTCCTGCTAATCTTCTGTCTAGTACGAATTCGGAACCATGGGGGTAAATTCTTCGCTACTGGGTTCGGAGTTCTTCTTACTACATCTCTAATGTGGCGATTTGCGAACATCTTTGATTTGCATTCAAAATATGATGGGATTTATGAACTTCTTGGCCATATTAATTTCTTTGCGTATATCATATTTGCGGGGTTGTTTGTTGCGGGAATTATCCAAATTTCAGGTCTAACAAGTATTCAAAAGGAGAAGACCATGCAAGGTGATTCTGGAAAAATGTCGCTGACCCAAATTCTCTTCTCGTTCACTGGACGTATTGGTCGTGGGACATTCTGGGCAATATGGCTCAGTATGTTGGCCGCGAGTTTCATCGTCGGACTCCTGATTGGTGCAATCTCCAGTAGCAGTGGTGAAGAAGCGGGGCTCGTCCTCTATTTCTTGTATTTGATCCCAGCCATATGGATCGGTCTTGCTATGCAGGTAAAACGATGGCATGACAGGGATAAATCGGGATGGATGGTACTAATCAACTTCATTCCCATAATTGGTATTATCTGGGCATTGGTTGAGCTTGGATTTCTTCAAGGTACAATAGGCCCGAATCAGTATGGTAATGATCCTCTGCCTTCAATAGAGAAAGCGGGCGAAGAAGTCGCTCCCTGAATTCAGCTAACCGTGAGTCCATGTCAATGGTTGTGTAAGCATGTTTCTCGGGAGGCCTTTCGTTTCTTTGCATCGACTGCGTACTCGAACTTTGCCATGTAACCCATAGGCTCTCAGGCGAGAGCGCCTGACTCGGGTGAGTTCTTCCAAGGACAACAAATTCCACCCGTCGCTCCGCTTTGGGCGGGGTACCGGTGGAACATTATGCTTCGACCCCGCTCAGCATGACATATCTGTGGCAGGATCACAGGGATCCTGCCCTACGTATCTGGGGCCTCGGCTCCGGGCGCGCGAAGCGCGAAAGACAGGCTTGCCTGCGTCAGGAGCACAGTCCGCCGCGGCGGACTGACCTACAAGAGTTCGATCCGGTTACGGTTGCGCGTGATTCCCTTGGTGGCGTGGCGGGTGTCGAAGATCGCCTTGCTATGGTCGACTATGAACTGGTAGTCATACTGGCTGTGGTGGGTCAGGATCACCGTCAAGTCGGCCTTCTTCAGGAGCTCAGCAGTCAGTTTGCGCGATTTGTGTTTGGTCTTGTTCCAGTCGATCTCGGCCACAAACGGATCGTTGAACAGAAT
>JAUXBJ010000232.1 GCA_030619425.1 bacterium | reverse complement strand
TTCGGTCGTTTGTATCTCAAGGATCAGGGACTGCTTGAGAATCGTCATTGGCATGAGGTCATCGAGCAGCTTGGTGGTAAGTTCTACCGTAAGGCCGATGCGCTTGCCGAAAAGGGTGTAACGTCCTATTATCAGGCGGCCGGCTTTTACATCCTGGCGGCCTTTGCCAATCCGAACGATGCCCGGCTCTCTGAGAAAGCACAACTCTTTACGGCATGGAAAAAGACGGTGGAGAAGATAGACTGCAACTATGTGCCATTACCGACCAGTGATGAGTTAACCGATCGCCTCGATTTCCTACGCAGCTTTGTATTGGGTGATTCCCTTCAGCGCCGGTTCGCTGAAGAGCACCTGGCGCATCAGCTTCTGGATTCGATGGCAGCTTCACAGGCTACGAAGGACCATTCTTCATTATCATTAACCCGCGCCGATGAGGCGCTATTGGCAAACCTGGGAATAACCGACAGCACGTCCCTTGGACCACTCACCAAGCGGGATGTTCCGCCGGTTTACTTGTTGGCCCAGCGCCTGGTGGCAATTGGACCACATCGCGTCCGCGCCGAACTGTATTTCACGGCGATTGAGGAAATTGATGAGGACTTTCGCGTGGCCCTGGCACTCGATTCAGTTTCCGGGAGTGCGTTTGATCAACCCGGCGCCAATCCTGTCTATCGACACTTCGACCCGATTCATCCCACCAGCAGTTGGTCTCTCGGTCAAGTCCAGGTGGCTGCAACCATTCTCGCTTTCGACGATACGGCGGCATGGATGAGATTCACCTTCAGCCGCGCAAGCAAGGACGATACCGGATCAGTGGTCAACAAGGTTGTAGGTCCGTCAATTGTCGTTAAACAACCGACGCCGGTCGAGCGACTGAGCGAACGCTGAGTCGGGTGTAAGGCGCCCTAATTCCATTTTATGCTTGTCAATGCCCGCCCGGTAGCCTACCATTGGCTTTCTGAGGTGACATGACCATGAAAGTTATTATTCCCGTAGCAGGAATCGGCAAGAGACTTAAGCCGCATACCGATTCTATACCAAAGCCGCTTCTTGAAGTCGGCGGACAACCTATCCTGGATCACGTTATGAAGCCGCTGGATGGCCTGGACGTCGACGAGGTAATGTTTGTTATCGGCCATCTGGGTGAACAGATCCGTAAGTATGCGCGGGACAACTACTCGTTCGAAATGCGGTTCGTTCAGCAGGATCACCTTAAGGGCTTAGGCTACGCTGTCAGCATGGCCCTGCAGGAGATCGACAGCAGTCCGGTGTTGATTCTGCTGGGGGATACTATTGTCGATTGCGACATGCAGAAGTTTGTGAACGCCGGCGACTACGTACTGGGTGTTCACGAAGTTCCGGACCCCGAGCGATTCGGCATTGTCGAGTTGTCTGACGGATACGTAACATCTTTGGAAGAAAAACCGGAAAAACCGAAAAGCAACCTGGCTCTGATCGGGTTGTACTATTTCAATGATGCTACCGGACTGAAAAACGAACTCCATCGTCTCGTGGCGTCCGGTTATACTACCAACGGTGAGGTTCAGTTGACGGATGCCCTGGCGGCGATGCTGGCCGGCGATTCCAGGTTTGTGGCCTACGACACCGGGCCCTGGTACGATTGTGGAACAAAGGAGACTCTACTGGCCACTAACCGGTTCCTGCTGGGGAAGATGGACTCCGCAGGTCCGAGGGATGGATGTGTACTGATTCCGCCGGTTCACTTGGACGCAACGGCGGTGGTTACTGATTCGGAAATCGGGCCGCATGTATCGATCGGCGCCGGGGCCAACTTGAATCGTTGCGTCATCAGCAATTCCATCGTTGGGCGCGACTGTGAGCTTGAAAACGTAGCCATAAAGAACTCGCTGCTGGGACCGAAAGCAATAGTAAGGAACAGATCAGGGGTTCTAAACATAGCTGAACACTCGGAGATCAAGGGTGGCTGAAGCAGGAGGCGCCGGTCGACTGCGTAGCCGTTACACTTCACGGCAAGGAGCATAAGGAATGGCAGGGAATTTCCTGTTTACATCTGAATCGGTCACGGAAGGTCATCCCGACAAACTCTGTGATCGCATATCCGATTCGGTTCTTGACGAAGTTCTCAGACAGGATCGGCATGGCCGCGTGGCTTGCGAAACATTCGTCACCACCGGTCTGGTCATAGTCGGCGGCGAGATCACCACGACAGCCTATGCCGACATTCACAACCTGGTTCGAGAGACGATCCGTGATATCGGCTACACCGACAGCAGGAGCGGATTCACCTACGATTCATGCGCTATCCTGAACGCTATCGGCAGTCAGTCGCCTGATATCGCCCAGGGTGTCGACACCGGCGGCGCCGGCGACCAGGGGTTGATGGCCGGGTACGCCTGTCGCGAGACGAAAGAGTTGATGCCGATGCCGATCATGCTGGCCCATAAACTGGCCATGCGGTTGGCCGTTGTGCGCAAGAAGAACATACTGCCGTATCTTGGTCCGGATGGGAAATCGCAGGTGACGGTGGAGTACCGTAATGGCAAGCCGTATCGGGCCGATGCTATCGTTATCTCCACTCAGCACACCGAGGAAATACTGAACCGAAGCGGTCAGAAAATCACCCGCAAGGCGACCGACGAGATAATCGACAAGGTAATCCTGCCCGTCGTGCCCAAACGGATGATCGATAACAAAACGAAATTCTATGTCAACCCTACCGGCAAGTTCGTTATCGGCGGTCCCCAATCCGACACCGGTATGACCGGCCGCAAAATCATCGTTGATACTTACGGCGGTATGGCCAGCCACGGCGGCGGCGCGTTTTCCGGTAAGGACCCGACCAAGGTCGACCGCTCCGCCAGTTACATGGCCCGTTACATCGCCAAAAACGTGGTGGCGAGCGGCCTTGCCGGCAAGTGTACGATTCAGTTGGCATACGCTATCGGCGTGGCCGAACCGGTTTCGATGATGGTGTTTACCGATGAGACCTGCAAGGTTCCGGAGGCTCGTATTGTCGAGTTGATCCGCAAGCATTTTGACCTCACGCCAAGAGGAATCATCAAGGACCTGAAGCTGCTGAATCCGATATATGCCAAAACCAGCGCCTATGGCCACTTTGGACGAAACGACAGAGAGTTCACCTGGGAAAAAACTGATAAGGCCAAAAAACTGGCCAAGGACGCATAAACTATGGCAGTGAAGAACGACATCCGGAACATTTCTTTGGCTAAAGAAGGCAAGAAGAAAATCGAGTGGGCCGAACACAACATGCCGGTGTTGCGCTCTATCAGAGAACGGTTCTCCAAAGAGAAGCCGCTTCGCGGAATCAATCTGGCCTGCTGTCTCCATGTTACCACCGAGACGGCCAACCTGATGCGCACGCTCAAAGCCGGCGGCGCCAACGCGGCGCTCTGCGCCTCCAATCCGCTCTCGACTCAGGACGATGCGGCTGCCGCTCTGGTGAAGGAGTATGGTATTTCCGTATTTGCCATCAACGGCGAGGACAACAAAACCTACTACAAGCACATTCACCAGGCGCTCGATTTCAAGCCGCACATTACCATGGACGACGGCGCCGACCTGGTGTCGACATTGCACCAGGATCGTCAGGAACTCATCGACAATGTCCTGGCCGGTACCGAAGAAACCACCACCGGCGTCATCCGACTGCGAGCGATGGCTGCCGACAAGGCGCTGAAGTTCGCCGTGATCGCCGTCAACGACAGCAAGACCAAACACTTCTTCGACAATCGCTACGGCACCGGTCAATCGACCGTTGACGGAATCCTGCGCGCTACCAATATGCTGCTGGCCGGTTCGACCGTGGTGGTGTCAGGTTACGGTTGGTGTGGGCGCGGGCTGGCTGTTCGCATGAAGGGGATGGGCGCCAACGTGATCGTTACCGAAGTCGATCCGGTTAAGGGTATCGAGGCGGCCATGGACGGTTTCGTCGTCATGCCGATGGCCAAAGCGGCGCCGAAGGGGGATCTGTTTGTGACTCTGACGGGTGATATCCATGTGATTCGTCTGGAACACTTCAAGAAAATGAAAGACGGCGCTATCGTTTGCAACTCCGGACATTTTGACTGCGAACTGGACCTCCCGGCGCTGCGTAAGGCGACTAAGAAACGCCGCATGATCCGACCCAGCGTCGAGGAGTTCATTCTTGGCGGCAAACGGATCAACATCCTGGCCGAGGGACGGCTGGTGAATCTGTCCGCGGCGGAGGGTCATCCCGCGATGGTTATGGACATGTCGTTTGCCAACCAGTCGCTGGCGGCCGAGTACGTGGTAAAGAATCACAAGAAACTTAAGCGACAGGTATACACACTGCCGGACAAGATCGACGCCACCATCGCCGCGCTTAAGTTAAGATCGATGGGTATCACGATCGACAAGCTCACTGCCGAGCAGAAAGAATACCTGGCCTCGTGGGAGATGGGAACGTGATCAATGCGTAGACCTGATGACAGTGGAGATAACAGCAGTCCGTCCGCATCGAGCGTGATTCCGGAATCGTTTGCCGTCGATCACACTAAGATGTCTGCGCCGCAGGTCAGGAAGGCCGGCGTCTCTTGCGGACCGTGCGGTGACGCTA
>JAUXBJ010000229.1 GCA_030619425.1 bacterium | reverse complement strand
TCGCTCCGGCGGCCAGTAATTCCCGACACTGCTGCAGACTACGGATGCCCCCCGAGGCCTTTACTTCGACCTTGCCGTTGGCCGCGTGAAAAAGTGTCGTCACCTGCTCGACCGTGGCGCCGCCGAAGAATCCCGTACATGTCTTGACAAACTGGGCACCACCGCCGACCACGCACTTCACCGCGCTCGTTTGCTGTTCTGTTGACAACTTGCCGGCCTCTATGATCACTTTCAGTACGACGTTGAAAGGCAGGTTACGGCGAATCTCGGCGATCTCTGCTTCGACCTCTTTGTACCGCCCCGACACCAGCCAGCCGACGTTGGCTACCATGTCGATTTCGTGGGCGCCGTCATTGACACCTTTAACGGCCTCAGCCAGTTTGATGTCGGTTCGCGACGCCGACAATGGGAAACCCGCCACTGAAAGAATCTTGACCGTGCTGCCGCGCAGTTCGTCGGCAGCGGTCTTAACCCACACCGGGTTGACGGCCACCGCGTAAAACTGATGCTCAATCGCTTCCTGACATAGCTTGCGGACAGCAGGCTCGTCAACTTCCGGCATTAACGCGGCGTGGTCGAACCGTCGATTGAGATTATCTAACAAGTCATTCATGACACCAATAAACGTGGATAGTCACGGCTTGTAAACAGCAAGTTGCCCGTCCGCCTAGCTGACGTCGTCGGGTGGCCGTCTCAAACTTGTTTGGGACGGATAGCTCACAAAGTCCATGGCCAAACAAGTTTGACCATGCCACCCAGCCACGGCATTCAGTGGTTACACACAGACCCCACAGCAAGCTGTGGGCCACCGCCCCTGGTGAGGTGAGCGTTTAGGAAACTGCTCAGGGTCGTTCGAACTCCGCCAGCGCAAACTCGAGATCAGACTTGGTTGTCACTAAATAGTAGTCCGTCTTCCCCTCGCATGTTCTTTCGCGGTGTCCTTTAGTGAGCCAGTTCTGCCGTTCAAGGACAACGATGCCCTCCTTGTAGGCGAAATACGTGACGCCGCTGATAGTGATCTGGTCGTACCCTTCGCGAAGGCAACCCTTTTCCTCGGTGGCGACCACCGGAATTATCATGTTACCTTCATATTCGATCACAGCGCAATCGTATCCGGCTTCACGGGCTAACGACTTGATTCTATAAGTCGTCGAGGCGTCCATCGTTTCATCCGGCAGCATCACTTTGGTCGTTTGCATCCAACTGTAGCCGGCTGTCAATTCGCCGGACGGAAACACCGGCATGCCCTGCTCGAAATAGCTCTTGAGCCAGGTGACGGTACCCAGCTTCTCATCGGCTGACAATACCAGATCAGTATATTTACCGTCTGGTTGGACGAACATCGTGGAGATACGGGTGCGCTCCACCGTCTCCATCTGAGTGGTATCGGCCTTTGACGGCACCTGGTATGACCAGGTGGAACTGTCCAACACCTCGGCTGTGCCGTCATCAGCTATGGACACGACATGAAAGGTGATGCCCACGTCGTAAACACTGGACGACTCTTCGATGAGAGAGTCGCCGGCGGTAACTTGCCAACTGCTCTTAGTTGTCTGGTCATAAGCCAGTTTCATCCCGGGCTGGTACTTTAGGCGCAGGGTGATTTTTTTGTCCCCCTGAACGCAGCCCATTAGAACAACACAGACCAGGGCGGTGAGCGTGGCGGTGGTGAGGGTTTTCAATTTGGCTCTCCAGTAATCTCTTATTGGTGTTCCGCGGTGATCACAATTCTCAACTGCGTCAAGCCGCCGATATGGCCCAGAAGGCCGGGCGGTCCAAGAAGCAGCATCCCTTTGGCCAGACGCTGTCGTTCGTCTTCGGTGATAATGAAGTTGCCCGCGTTTTGCTGCTGATCGACCGAACTACCGAAGAGCACCGGGCCGCCGCGAGTTGTGGCGTCGGGGGCATGATTCTGGTTCATGCCCACGATAAGCGCCGACACTAAAATCACCAACGACGCGGCCAGCGAAACCAATGCCTGTACGAATGACCCTTTGGGGTCGGAGGCCGTTTCGCGCATGGCCCAGGGCTGTTCCGGCTCGTTGCGCTGAACAGTTCTGGCCAGGATAAGTTGTGAGGTCTCCAGCCAGTATTCCTGCCCGGGATCGCGATTACGCTTCTGTTTGAGAAGCTCCTTGAGATGTCGAGACTCGTCATACGCCTGTCGGCAAGTTGTGCAGTCGTCAAGGTGGGATTTGACTTCTGCTGCTGTCGACGAGGTAAGCTCGTTGTCAAGAAAATCATCAAGGAGCGACAAAGCGCGCTGACAGATCATTTTTGCTCCTTTAATCTGAGTCGCTGCCTTAGTATTTTTCTCAATTTCATGCGGGCGATGTGCAGATTCGACCGAACCGTGGCCTGGGGACAGTTGAAGATTTCGGCTATCTCCGGCTTGCTGTAACCTTCAACATCATGAAGAACGGCAGTCAGTCTTTGCTTTGGCGGCAAAAGGTCCAGGGCTCGGTTAATCTCGTCCATCAACCGCTTCTGCTCGAACATCTGGCTCGGCGTGGCTACTCGCCGCGAAAGGTCCAGTTGAACCTCACTCGGCAACGATGCGGTGTCTTCAGAAATGCTGCGATGTCCCTTACGTTTCCTGAGAAGATCAATCGCGTAGTTGGTGGCAATCCGCACCAGAAAGGTCGAGAAGTAATTTACATCTTTTAGATCCTCACGTTTCTTGTACACTCGCACGAACGTTTCCTGGACAACTTCATCGGCATCAAGGTGGTTGCCCAGAAAATGATGCGCCAGCGTGTAAATCTTCTTCTGAAACCGGCTGACCAACTCCGTGAAGGCGGCTTCATCCCCTTTCACGAAATCTTCAACCAGCTCGGGGATCGTTTTATTCATACCCCGACTTGTCAACTTTCTTCTTCAATAGAGACGTTCCAACTCACGCGCTGTTTAACCCTAAGCTGGAAAAAACAAGTTGACGGCTTCATCCGCTAAGCTTATGGTGAGGCTAAACAGTTGTCAATCTTTTTTAGGACAATAACTTACAGCTATTGGTCCAACCTTGAACAGAAACCTCGTCCAGGCTCACCGCTACCGTTTTTTTACCATAGCGGCCATCGGCACCTTCATGGGGACGCTGGACGGGTCGATTCTCAATGTCGCCCTGCCGACGATTGCGGCTGATCTGGACTGTCGGGTCGATGTTGTCGCCTGGGTGGTGATGGCCTATGCCATCACTCTGGTCGCCCTTATGATGGTCTTCGGCGCCTGGGCGCAGCGACGGGGGTATCCGTTTGCGTACAAGTTTGGCTATGCCGCCTTTGTGGCCGGATCGTTGATTTGCGTTCTCAGTCAGTCGATTCATCTGCTGATAATTGGGCGGGTTATCCAGGCGGTCGGCGCGGCCATGTTTCAGGCGGTCGGTACCGGCTTGGTGGCTGAGGTCTTTCCGTCCGAGGAGAGAGGGAAGGGGATCGGGATGATGGTCATGATGGTCTCGGCCGGGCTGATGGCAGGACCGCCCATCGGCGGTTTCCTGCTGGAGTACTTTCCCTGGCAGGCTATCTTTGTGATCAACCTGCCGATTGGTTTGATCGCGCTGGGGTTGTCTTTCGTCTTCTTCCGCGAGTTTCCGCGACCAACCGGGCGGGCCCCGATAAAGCTGGCCGGAGCCGCGGCGTTGTCGGTGGCCTTGCTGTCCGCTATGTTGGGGCTGTCGTTTGTGGATGAGTATCCGCTGACGGACTTACGCGTCGGCGGCTGCTGGCTGGTGGCGATTGTGGCCATGACGATCTTCTTCAGATTAGAAACCCGGCTGGAGCGGTCGTTGATCGGCCTTGAGATCTTTCGTAACCGGGACTTCACGCCCAGGCTGCTCGCGATGTTTCTGATGTTCACGGCGTTGTCGGGAACGCTGATACTGGTGCCGTTCTTCTTGCAGGATGTGAAGGGACTGTCGCCGAAAATAGTGGGACTGTATCTCACTCTCTTGCCGATCACCATGTTCGTCGCCGCGCCGTTGGCCGGACGTATCTCGGATCGAATCGGATATCGCTGGCTGACCACCGGTGGTATGATCCTGTTTGCCGTCGGGCTGGCGATGTTTCATGGATATAATCAATCCGCCACGCCTATGTTTATGGCATCGGCGCTGGTGTTCCTGGGCATCGGGGTAGGTATCTTCAATACACCCAACTCATCGGCTCTAATGGGTGCCGTCGGCCAGCAACAGCGGGCCACCACTTCCGGAATCATCTCGACTACTCGCAATCTGGGTCTGGCCGTCGGCGTCGCTATTTCGACCGGTCTGTTTGCATTTCTGCGCGGCAAGCTATCCGGAATGGCGGAATCCGAAACGTTCATCACCGCTTTTCATCAAGTCGTGTATGTCTCGGTAGCGTTGGCCTTGTGCAGCGCCGTTATCAGCCTCACTCGCCGCAACAGGCCGGTTTGAAGCCGCGTTGCTTTACTGGCCCTCCGGCATGTCAGGCTCAGAAGGTTCTGAATCGATTCCGGGCACTGGTTGGTAAATATCCTCAAACTCTTTGGGTGTATCTGCCGAGTAAACAGGTCTCAGACCGTAGCGCTCCTCCAACATCTCGATCAACGCCTTCGAGATTCGACAACGGAACACACCCTTACGCCTCGTCGGCTTCAGGTTGTCG
>JAUXBJ010000244.1 GCA_030619425.1 bacterium | reverse complement strand
GGTTGCTTCTGTCGGGTGAATCAGCTACCTTGTACCTATCTATGCGACTATGCCTAATAACATACGTCCTCGTCGCCCTGTCCGTGGGATCATTCCTGTGCGGCCCAGTCCATGGCGTCGAAAGTTTACGGATCGAGTCCTCCGACGCTCCGGAGTTGTTGCCGTACTCCTTTGTAGTGGAGTATACCAACGACTGGGGGGTCCGCAAAAGACCGGTCGGGAATCAGGTACAGGTGCTAAAACCACAGCGGGGTCCGTCCGACACGGCGTTTTATATTCATGCCTTCAACAGCAACCTCAATCGCGACGATCCGGCCGTGTTCAGCCTGGAGATGTTCACCCCAAAGCTGGTGGTTGACTGGGATCCGTTGCGCTTAACGCTGACCAACTTCGGCTTCTACCACGACAGCGCCTCAGGCGCCAAGGGGATTGTCGGCGCTGGTTACCGCAATGATTCGGCCTTTGCGGTGGTTGGTATTCCCGGCGCCGATCATTATGACTTCATTTTCCTGGCCACCGGCGTCGATCATACTGGTGACGGACGATGGGAAGGCGGCGTTGCCTACCTGTTAACCGAAGACTACGATTACGACGGCCACGATGAGGTTTTCTTATGGGTCGGACCGGGTCGTGATCTCAAGCCGAGAGTACTGTTCTGTCTGGAACCGGACACGCGACGGATCGAATGGTCATTGCCGGTGGCGGGTGCGATATCGTCTCCCAATTTCCACAGTTGTCGCGACTCGGCGCACCCGGCAGTGATCCTGGCAACCTACAATCTCAAGAATGGTGTCGCCGATGAGAACTTCGACGACAACTTCTGCTGGCTGGCTAAGGTGAACAATCGCGGAGAGATTGTACACCAGCGGATTATTTCTGAAGAACACGGCGGCAAGGGAATCTGGCCGGGTGAACGCGACGGCCTGTTCTACGTGTTTCATGCTCTTCCGATGGTGCTTCCGGCCGACAGTGGAAGTCTGCCGCCACAAAGATACCAGTTGTCCAGGATGGAGTCTGATTTTCATTTGATCGGGTCGGTCGATGTAGCCGACCGCATAGTCAGCGCCTGGTGGGATACCTATGGAATAGGTGGCGCGCACTGTTTCCACACCCTTTCTTCCCGAGGCGTCGTCAGGATCTTCGACACCACGCTTCAGTTGCTGGCTGAATCCAACGAGACGAATTTGCACCGTTTTGTCGATACCATCCGACTGGAAGGTCAGGACCGCCCCGCATACCTATTTCGCAGCGGCGGTGGAGTAGCCATCTATGACCATCAGTTCGAGCAATTGGGAAACATTGACGAGAGTTTTGTCAGCTTTCATCCCCTTGTGCTGGATGATCAAGGCAACGTTATCCACTTTGTGGCCACGCACGGTAACCTTGATCAGGTGTTCGTCATCAAACGCCGTTCCTTTCCCGATTATGCTCGCACTCTGTTCTGGCAGTACTATGACTATGTGCTTGTATCGCTCGCCCTCTTGGTCCTGGCGCTGGTGACATTGAATGCCTTGCGGCAACGGTCGGTGCGTCGGCTGGCGCTCAGCGAAAAACAACTGCATGACTTTTTTGAAAACAGTCAGGATGCTTTCTACCGGTCTGACAAGGAAGGACGTCTCATCTGGGGATCGCCGGCAGTGGCCATGATCCTGGGATACGACAAGGTAGAGGACATGGTCGGCAAGCCGATTGCTGATATCTATGCCGACCCCAAAAAACGCCAATACCTGCTGGAGCAACTCCAAGAGGCTGGAAAAGTGACCGACTACGAGGTGGAACTCCGCCGGCGCGACGGTTCCACGGTAATTGTCAGCACCAACTCAGCTTTCTACCGGGATAAGTCTGGTGAGATCGCCGGTGTGGAGGGTCTGTTCCGCGACATCACCCAAAGGAAGCGAGCCAAACAAGAACTGGCCAGGAGCGAGGATCGTTATCGCAGTCTGGTCGAAAGTGCGCAAGAGGCCATCTTCAGTGTAAACCGGGATGGACAGTTCTTGTTCATGAACCAGGTGGCAGCCACCCGCCTCGGTGGGAAGCCGTCCGACTTCGAAGGCAAGACGATGTGGGACCTGTTCTCTAAGCAGATTGCAGATTCGCAAATGGCTGCTATCAGAGAAGTGTTTTCCAGCGGCAAAGGGGTCATCAACGAGACGATGACGGAGTTGCAGGGGCGGCAATATCGTTACCTGACCAGTATCCAGCCGGTCATGGATGAGTCCGGCCGCATTGATGCGGTGATGGCTATTGCCCATGACATCACCGAGTTGGTTGAAACCAAACGGGACCTCGAAAGCGAGCGGCACTTTGTGCACTCCCTGCTCGACACGGCTAATAGCCTGATTGTCTGTCTGGATAATCAGGCGAGGATTACGGTGTTCAATAAAGAGTGCGAGGAGGTCACTGGATACTCTCGCGAGGAAGTGATCGGCCAACGGTGGCCGGAGACCTTCCTGCCTGATGAGAATCGACGCGAAGTACTTGACAACTTTGCCGAATGGGTCAGGCAGCACCCCCGCGACACGTACGAGAGACCTCTCAGGACGAAGTCCGGCGAGATGAGGACGATTCTGTGGTCCAACTCGGTATTGTTCTACCCGGATTCCAGCGAGTTCACGGCCATCGCGGTCGGTCAGGACATCACCGAAAAAAGGACAGCCGAAAATGCTCTGCGGGAAAGTGAACAGCGGCTTGCCTCACTGACCGAGTCGGCCCTGGATGGTATCCTGGCGATCGACATCCACACCCGCAGATTTCTCTACACAAACCCGGCTATGCATCGGTTGTTGGGGTATTCAAGAGAGGAGTTACTGAAGCTTGGTG
The DNA here is from genome assembly GCA_030619425.1 of bacterium. GTDB lineage: Bacteria > Zixibacteria > MSB-5A5 > GN15 > FEB-12 > JAJRTA01. The sequence goes on along the minus strand of JAUXBJ010000244.1, from coordinate 1,635 downwards.
TCGAGAATATCTATCCGCGCAAGTATGTCAAGACAGCTTTGTCCGAGATTAAACAGATCGCGGCGGGACGCAAGAAGCTTGTGATCGAAATGCCTCTCTTGCGTAAGGATGGCAGTATCGTTTACGCCAATGTTAGCGCGGTGCGACTGGTCCTTGACGGTCGCGAGGCGGTAGTAGGGTTCTTTCGCGATGTCACCGATCGCAAACGGGCTCAGGAAGCACTCAGAGAGAGCGAAGAATTCAACCGCGCGATAGTCGAGAAGTCGCCTATCGCCATCTCCGTGCGCGACCGGACCGGCAGGTTGGTGGTCTGCAACAAAGCCTGGCAAACGATCTGGAAGATGAGCGATGAGGACGTCGGCCGGGACCAGACGCCCAGAGAGAAGCCCCAAATTGAGTTCGATGAGCGTGACAGCTATCTGGGCCAATGGATCCCGGACGTAAGGCGAGTCTATGAAGAAGGTGGCCGTCTGCATATTCCCGAAATAGAGATCGAGGACCCGCAAAAGCGCCAACACCTCTGGCTGTCGCAACATTTCTACGCCATCAAAGATGTGCAAGGTAAGGTTGACCGAGTAGTTATTTTAACCAACGACATCACCGATCGCAAGCGGGCCGAAGAAACAGTACGTCGCAGCCGGGAACAATTGCGCGCTCAATTCAAGGGTATTCCTCTGCCGACCTATATCTGGCAGAAGCGCGATGATGATTTTGTCCTGGTCGACTTCAATGATGCGGCGGTAGAAATCACCGAGGGCGGCATTGCCGATTTCGTCGGCTACACATCGCGTAGGATGTACGGCGACAACCCGCAGATTACCGATGATATGAATCGTTGTTTCGAGCACAAAACCAGAATAGTGCGTGAGATGGATTACCTATTTCAGACCACCGGCCGGAATAGAATCCTCAGCGTCATTTATGGATTCGTTCCACCGGATCTGGTGTTGGTTCACACCGAAGATATCACCGATCGCAAGCGGGCCGAGGAGGTGCTCCGGGAGAGCGAAGAGCGTTTTCGGACGATCGCCGAGGCAGTGCCGATGCCACTGGTAATCACACAGGTCAGCACTGAGGAAATCGTTTTCGCCAATGCTTCGCTTGGACAGACTCTTGGGTACCCTCGTGACCGCATGATCGGAATGAAACCCGAGCAACTTTACTACGATCCTTCGGAGAGAGAAGAGATCCTGCGGTTGATCAGGGATACCGGATCGGCCGTCAATCAGGAAGTACGCGGTCGACGAGCCGATGGTACTATGTTCTGGGCGCTGGTTACCTTGCGCAGAGTCATGTTTAACGGCGAGCCGGCAGTGTTCGGCGTGTTCAACGACATAACCGAACACAAAGAGGCCGAACGACGTCTGAAAGAAGCCGACCGCGAGCGCTATGACCAGGTCAAGCAGATCGCCGGTGGCGTGGCCCATGAGATATACAACGCTCTCTTCCCTGCAACCAGCAGCCTGGCCAAATTGAGTCAGCGGTTGGAGTATTCATCGCCTGATGATATCGAGCGGAACCACCGGCTGTTGATGTTGGCTGAAACCGCCGTTGGCAGAGCCATCGGGATGACCGATCTGGTTACCATGTATTCCCGGCTGGATACTGAACGAAAAACTAGTCCGGTTACCCTGC
>JAUXBJ010000316.1 GCA_030619425.1 bacterium | reverse complement strand
GCGTTTGGGAGGCTGTTGTTCAACCGGTAGGAGAGGAGCCCTGCGATCCTGACATGGCAGGACTCCAAGAGACCTGCCCTACGGCGTAGCGGTGTTGTCAATCGGCATTGAGCTGTTTTTCCAGCGCCAGGAGTTTTTCGTGTAGTTGCTTGAGTGATGCTCTCAATCCCATATCGAAGGCGTCTGAGACTAATAAAGAAAGAGCCCAGTAGCTTCGGATTGCTTCGATCATTACCAAAGGGATGTCGTCATGTTCAATGTGCGGTGCAAACACCAGATTGACAGAATCGAAGTTGTTACACATGTCATCAATGGATGCGTGTGTGGATATGCAGAAAAGTAGATAAGGATTGATATAAGAGTTTTCAAGACCACAGGCTTTGGCCATCTCAAACAGGTTCTTGCCGGACCATTTCTTTCCAAAGTCACCTACTATCTTGCCTTCTTCGTCTCTATCCCAGTATGCCTGTGCCTGCTTGCATGATTCTTCGACGTCCGTCTTCATTGCTTTGATCCGGTCAGGTATGCTCATTTGGTGAAGTTTATGAGAGCGTTCCTGTTGCTTGAGTTCTTTCGCCAAAGCAAACGGAAGATGGTGGTAATACTGGCTTGATCTGGTATCCCTGTCTCCCAGCATGTACGTCATGTTAATCATCATTTCAATGAGCTTTCTGCAACAGGTCTTGGCATCTCCCACTAATCCCCGGTCGCACAACACTGTCACCGCCAAGAACGAACTTGATGCCTTATAGTAAATGTAAAGAAGGATGACTTGGCACAGCGACAAGTCATCCCGTTGAAGATTGCGTTTCCCGAGATTGCCAAGAATGATATCAGCTAGCACGTGGACCTGATCCGCCAGTAAAAAGTGCTCAGGCCACTCCTCAGCTTTCTTGAAACCTAGGGTTCGATGACAATTCTCCACTGTCCTTATTACCTCCGTGGCTTTCTCACAGCGACTTGTGGAGGAAGATCGTGATTCAGGGAGAACATCGCAATCACATTCCCCGACTGATCGGCTGTAGTTCGGCTCCTGATACTGCCGGGCACACCACAAAAAAGCGCGCGGGCAGTCCGGTAGACCCGCGCGCAGTGCAGCAAGAGGATTCGAATCAGTAAGAACTAACTTCAGCAAAGACTCATTCCGGGAGACCTAATCTCCTGGTCGTACTGTTTGTAACATCAGCAAGGGGTGGGGAGGTGTTTGGCCTCCCCACCTTTGCTTGGATTGTGCACGCACCTAACCCTGTCTGCTCAACCCCCTTTTGGTGTGTGCCGAAAGCCCCCTGTCTGACGCCCCCTGGCGCCGGTTAGCGCCTGATGCATAGCACCGGCGGTCAACGCTCGGTTCTCGCGACATCTCCGTGTGAACTACCCCCATAGCCCCCATGTCGTTTGAACCCGGCCCCCTTTGCTTATGGTCGAAGCGAATGTACTCCAGGACTCCAGACTGCCGACTTAGCGGTCGGAGCAGCGGATGTTGGGTCAGAGATGTTGTGTCATGGCCGCCCCGACCATCTATTCCTGTCCACGATGGAAGGCTGTTGCAAGGAACAGATGTTTCGTTTGGGCCAAGACCACTGCATGAAAATAGGTGGGGGCAAGGGTAGTTGTCCGACGGATCAGGCTCGTCCTGACGGACGAACCGACGCAGCCAACTGACCCCAGCCTCCCTCCTTCGTCTAACCGCATAGCCCCACTTTGAAAGTGCTACGGTCGCGTCCTCACACCTGCCGTCCCTGGCTCCGGGGTTCTGCAGATCCGAATCAGCGACACTAACGCCGCCGCTACGAATAGCATTATCGACCCCGACTAGCCTCCTTTGCCCAAACTGTCCGGGAGAATCCAAGAACGAAAAGATGCTCAACACCCCCATCTCCCGAATCAATCGGTGGGCCGCCAGCCCCCGTTCGCAGCCCGATTGATCGCCCTCGCACCAAAGAACTGATGTCGCGACACGGTTGTTCTGTTGCAAAAACGGTATCAACATCCTCTTTCCAGTTCTGTGCTCCTGACAGTTTGTGTACCAGCTATTTGCTAACCAGTCTCTATTAACCTGAATCGGTCGCCTCCCAACCGGCTGGATAGGACATAAACAGGTACCGATTGGCTACTTGACATAGCCAAACTTATCGATCCTCAAGGGGGGTTGACGCTCAGGTAATAACGGGAACCGTCTCGGTAAGATCAGCCTCAGACCGCCTGCAGGAAAGCTCGCAGATTGGCCCCTTCACCGGCGATGTTCAATTTCTTCCGGATCTTCTTACGCTGGTTGTGGACAGTATGTATTGAGGTGTGCAGCGCTTCGGCGATCGCCCCGGTCGACAGGCCGGACTTCACCATGTTGCAGATTTCCAGTTCACGGGGTGACAACCGCGCGAACTTTCGATCCAATTCCTGGACGAAGGGGGAGGTAACACCGTCAAGACAGGTCTCGAGAAAATCCACGTAGTCGTGATTGATGCCGGCCTGGTTTTTCAAACTCTGAATTATCGGCATCAGGATACGGTCGACGTTGACTTGAACCTGCCTTTGCAACTGCTTTTTTTCATCTTCGATTTGAGACAGGACTTCTCTGAGGGCAACGTTCTTCTCTCTCAGAGCCTCTCGTTCCGCGTCCAGTTGTCGGTTGGTGGCGCGAAGCCGTTCCTCGGTCCGCTTGAGACGGGAAACATCGGTCACCACCGCGAAGCTGCCGACGAAATTCCCGGCCGCGTCAAACAATGCCTGAGGCGAAACAATTACCGGCAGGTCACGACAGCTCTTCGCTTTGAACGCCACTTCGTATGGCCGGTAGCCTTCATCCTTGTTGTGGGCAATACGGTCGTAGAACTCGGCCTGGTCGTTGTCATTGAGGAAAACCGCCGCTGACTTTCCTTCCAACTCCCCTCGGGAGTATCCGAGCATCTTGCAGAAACGATCGTTGGCATAAGTGATGTTACAGTTCTCATCGAACACGCCGAGACCTTCATTCATGGAATCGATCAGCAGGCGATACCGTTTCTCACTTTCCTCCAGGGCGATTCGATCACGCAGACGCCGGACCAGTCGCCAGGTTTCCTCCGCCAGCAGACAGAGTTGGCGCGCATCATCGGCCGTGTAGGGAGTAGCTTTGTTGGCCACCCCGGCCACCGCCACAACGATCTCGTGGTGGAAGACCGGCACACTCATCTGACGCTTAATCGGTCCCTGCGCTCCGGGAAAACCTCGCTTGAGCGGATCGGCTGTAACAGGTTCATTGGTAATGACGATCTCGCCGGTGCGGACGGCATCCGCCCAGGAACCGGCTGAAGCCAGTGAGCAGACAAGGGCACGATCAGCAATCAGTTTCTCCCGACCGCTCGGCCGGCGCCAACTCGGGATCGTCAGTGATGCGCCGTCATCACTGACGAGCGCCAGGAAACCCATCTCGCTTGAGGTTAGCTTGAGATTCTCGGCCAGGGCCAGATCTGTGAGCTCGCGAACCGAATCAACCGAGGTCCGGCCCAGCATCAGGATAGCGCCAAGACCCGCTGCCTCAAGGCTGTCAAGCAAGTCGTCCGACAGCACCGGCCCTATTGACTCAGGCAACCTTGTTACGAGAGATTTTTCAACCCTTCCGAAAGTGGGCATCCGAAAACCCGTTGATTCGGGTAGATTCCGGCCTGCGCGGGAATGACTCGCAGTGGCAGGAAGTTGCTGTTCTTCGCTTAGCTTCGAGTATCTCAACAACCTGCCTATACTTATGC
>JAUXBJ010000221.1 GCA_030619425.1 bacterium | reverse complement strand
TTCGTGCAGAGTCGGCCCACCTTTGGCGTAGTAGGTGTTCGGGAACCAAAGCCCGAAGTAAGCCAGGCGAGCGACGACTACCAGTCCCATGATACCAATCACGGTAGCAAGGTAGACCGCGAGGAGCTTCGCATATTTTCTCAAGGCCGGTCGCTCAGAGGCCAGATATAGTATGACCAGAAAGGCTGGAAACACCCAGCCGTAAACGATTCCATCGGGCCTGGTCAACGCGACTCCGCAGACAATGACGCCGGTGACGGCGGCCCTTTTGGTGGCATGTTCGGTCTGCTGGGCGTAGCCGGTTAGGTTTCGCAGGAGGAGCGCCGCGAGAGCTACCCATAGGGAATTCTCCAGCCCGGAGCAAGTCCAGACAGCAAACGAGGCGTTGGTCGCCAGACAAACCAGGGCAATCAGTGATATCAGCTTGCGCCCCGAGGTCAGGCGAATCATCGATCCATGCAGCAGGTAAAAACTGATACTAATCAAGACTATACCTACCAGCTTCGGTACCCAATAGGGGTCAAACACGCCCAGGAAGAAGAAGACGGACATGAGCAGCAACCACAGAGGATTGGAAAAACCCTCGACCTGTTCCAGTCCGGGTTGGGCCACAAGTCCGTGGCCGTCGGCCAAACTTCGCGCATAGGCGAAGGTGATTCCGGCGTCGTCAACAATTCAGTCTCGTAGCGGCCAGGTCATGACCAAATAGACAGTCACTGGAACAAGGACAACAACCATGTCGGAAGACAGGGTACGTCTGAGACGATCTAAATTGCGGTTAGTCACAAGAATGCTCTCTTCGCCTTACGTGAGCACGTATGCTTGAGCACAGATGGTGTCATTCTGGGTTGGGTCAAGCGCCGCACACGGGCCTCAATGTCTGAGAATCGTACAAACATGTAAAGAGAAATGTCGTGATGACCAAATGTATAAGCGCGCCCCAAAATCTCATTGCTTTTTAACGACCAGTTGATATATTCGATTGGTTCGGCGACCGACCGGCCCCCGCCGGTGGTGAACCGACCGATGCCGAAGTGGTGAAATTGGTAGACACGCTGCGTTCAGGGCGCAGTTCTCGCAAGGGAGTGGGGGTTCGAGTCCCCCCTTCGGCACTTTTTTCATCCTGAAGTGTTGATTCCACCAGAGCCACGCGGCTTATCTACAGACAACAAGAACCACTTTCGTCGCAGGCCTTTTGCCTTGACAAATTGGTAGCGGTCCTGTTCCTTGACCTGCTTGAGAAACGTGTCAGGTAGCTGTTTTGGCTGGCTGTCACTGGTAGTCGATACCATTAAACGGTCGCAGAACTCGCAGAGCAATGTTAACAAGTAGCGATAGGAGAAAGTGAAGTGGATTTGAGCAGGAAATTGTTTACAACGATCAGCACGGTCGTCATTGTCATGCTGATGTGCTCGACAATGGTCGTCGCAGGGGATTCAGAAGTTTCTGACGAGAAGGGCTCCAAGAAGGAAGAACCCAAGAAGGAAGAACCCAAGAAGGAGGCGACTGATAAGTTGCAGCTAACCATCACGACAAGCAAGGGCGACATTCACCTGAATCTGTTTGCCGACGAAACCCCGGTCACGGTGGCCAGTTTTGTTAACCTCATTGGGCATGGCTATTACGATGGACTGAAATTTCATCGGGTGATTGCCAATTTCATGATCCAGGGCGGCTGCCCCCTTGGCACGGGTACTGGTGGACCCGGCTACAAATTCGAGGATGAGTGCAAGCCGGAGTTGAAGCACGACCGTCCGGGCATCCTCTCAATGGCCAACGCCGGCCCAGGTACGAACGGCAGCCAGTTCTTCATCACCCATGTACCAACGCCTCACCTTAATGGCAAGCACACCGTTTTTGGCGCAGTAGTATCTGCGGAAGACCAGAAGATCGTGAACGCCATCGTCAAAGGCGACAAGATCGAGAAGATGGTAGTGACCGGTGACACTGGTCCGCTCTTCAAGAAGGTCGCGGACCGTATTACCGAATGGAACAAAGTCATCGAGGCCGTCAAGAAGTAAGACATAGCCTCAGGTTCTTAATTACGGCAGATTTCATACGACAGGCCGGAGGATACTCTCTTCGGCCTGTCGTTTTGTTTTGGGGTGAAGTGAAGTTCCCCTGGTTTAGTGGACACTTAGAAAGGATAGTGTTTGATCTTCCCCCGGAAAAATGGACACCCAGTGAAGCCAGGGTAATAGATCGCTCGAAGTTCGCAGGTGCGTTGAGGTTCAGAAACAGGCGTCGGGCGGGGTCGCCCAACGCCACCACATTCCATCCTTAGACCACTCGGGCTATTAGGCTTGACGTTGACTCGCTTGTCGGTATATTATGAAAGGGAAACATATAACAGCCCAAGGGTTTGGTCGCGCAGTGCCGCGATGGGTGCGTAACGATGCATTGATAAAACACCGGGTTGCTTGGCTTTTGCCTCATGCGCTCCCGTGCTCTTAGCGGAGAGAGAATGTCAACAGTGTGTATTGAAGGCCCGCTCTACAGAAATGATATGCTTAGGGTACGGTGGTTTGCGCAGTGGCTTGGTTGCCTCTTGATGCTGGCTCTCTGCGGTTCGTCGTTGGCGCGGACATCGACTGTCAGGGAGACGTCACCTCCCCTCGGATTCTCAACGGAAGAGCAACCGCTATCATACTGCGTTGTCGCGCATGATGTTGGTCGAATAAAACTGGCCCTTCACGATTGCGCGTGGCTTGGTGTTATTCAAATGTCCTTTTCACCCCTCGATTGTCTAACCGGTGAGCCGATCATTCTCCCCTGCGAGTATCCGAAGGGTTCTTTTCAGAGCTATCTCTTCGGCGGTACCTACTGGATTGGCGCTGTGGTCGGCAGCGACACCCTCGTTTCGACCGGCATGGACGGATGGAGTGTTATGCGAGGCGACGAACTGAGGGCCGACGTATGGCCATTTAACAAGTTTCAGCATCGATCGATCATGGACCCCAATGCACCGGAGTATGTCGGTGCCGTGTCCGAAGAGGACTTTCTCAACACCTTCACCGATACTGTTACGGAAGGTGTACTGGGTGACTATTTCTATAACCGTCCGCACATCCCGCTCGGAATTGAGATAACACAGACGTCGATGGCCTGGTCCTACGCTTATGCCGAGGACTTTGTTCTTTTTGATCTGGCGATCAAGAACATCTCAGACAAGGTGCTCAATCGTTTGTTCCTTGGTCTTTACATTGATGGTGATGTTGGTGTAGGCGGTTCTGGGGCGCAAGACGACCTCTGTGGTTTTGTCGAGCAGGTTGCCTCGCCCTACGGATGTGGGTTTGTAGATACCCTGAATGTAGCTTGGATCGCGGATAACGATGGTGACCCGATCGAGGGGGAATGGGTCGAGCCGCCTCGCAGGTATCCACAGGGCTACATGGAGGGTTCGGTCCGGCACGTTACCGCCGTGAACATTCTTCAAGCCCCGGCCGAGAACCTCAAACACTCTTTCAACTGGTGGATCGGCAACTATAACCCATCTTTGGAATTCGGTCCCATGCGCAGGGACAAGGTTCGTGATTTCCGCACCGGCGGCATAGGAAGTCCTCACGGCGACGTGAACAAGTACTATGTCCTCAGCAACAACGAGTTCGATTACGACCAGGCCTTCACGGCAAGCATCTCACCATTTGACGAGCGCTGGCTGTATCCCAATCAAGAACATGCCGCCGACTGGGCCGACGGCTTCGATACCAGATACCTTCTCTCTTACGGCGCTTTCACCGTCTACCCCGGTCAGACGTTGCCGCTGACCTTCGCCTTCGTGGCCGGTGAGAACTTTCATAATAACGTCAATAATCTGGATAACCTGCCCGATGATCCGGTAGCGTATTACGCCAACCTCGACTTCTCTGATCTGGCGCTGAACTCCATGTGGGCGCGATGGATCTACGACAACCCCGGCGTGGACACCGACAACGATGGATACTTCGGTGAGTTCCGCGTCTGTGTCTATGACTCCGTGCTCACCGACACCGGTTGGGTCGTGACAGTGGCGGACACGCAGTGGCATCGCGGCGACGGTGTGCCGGACTTTCGTGGCGCAGCGCCGCCACCCGCCCCGGAGATATGGGTAACGTCGCTAGTGTGCGGCTTGCACGTGCGGTTCAACGGCCAGCGTTCGGAAACGGAGAAGGACATTTTCCTGCACGCAGTCGACTTTGAGGGATATCGTGTTTACTTTGGTCGCGACAATCGGCGGGTGAGTCTGGCGCTGGTAGCATCGTACGATCGTGAGAACTACGACAAGTACCTCTGGAACAACTACCGCGTTCCAGACCCAGGTTGGGAAATTATAGACATTCCGTTCACTCTCGACAGCCTGCGTTGTTTGTATGGAGGCGGGGCCGATCCCTGCAACGATTCGACATTCGATCCGCTTGATTACACGCTGGGCGATCCGTACATCCATCCGCACTTCGGCGATTCCGTGTTCTATTTCGTTGCCCATGATTACAACACCTATGAACCGGGCATAAGCACCGATATACGAAAGCGCTATCCCGACGCCCTCGATCCGCGAGCGGTGCCGGCCGATTCATTGACGCCGGAGTACTATACGGACGACGGATACCTCAAGTTCTTCGAGTACGAATACACGATTGAGAATTTGTTGCCAACGGTGTCGTACTGGATCAACGTGACGGCCTTCGATTTCGGCTCGCCCCGAAGCAACCTCGACGCTCTGGAGACCTCGGTGACCAACGGCGCGATCGAGGTCTACCCGT
>JAUXBJ010000195.1 GCA_030619425.1 bacterium | reverse complement strand
TAAGTTTGAAACTCTGCGCGCCGCGACGGCACTACATACTATCTTTCGCTATATTCAACAATCGAAAGAATCGTATTTCATCGTGACCGACCATGACGGCCGTCTTCGCGGCGTTCTCTCCTTCCAGGATATCAGGTCGGTGATGAGCGAACATTCTCTGGACTTTCTGGTGATTGCTCAGGATTTGGTTCGTCCGGGAACGACGGTGCTGTTTGCCGATGACGATCTGGAGAAAGCGTATCGTTTGTTCGGTCTGCGTGACCTGCAACTGATTCCGGTGGTAGAGCATTCTGACGAGAAGAAGGTGGTTGGTGTCCTGCGCCGCGACGACATGATTAACTACTACAACAAGCAGTTGATTGAGACGCTGCGGCGGTGATGAACGCCGTCGGCTCTTCGCGGCGCACGGGGACGTACGCCGCGCACAAATAAACACCGTAGGTCAGGATCCTTGTGATCCTGACACAGGCGAAGCCTGTTCTACGTCGACTGACCTACAGAAGAGTCACAGCCCGATTACATCCCCCAACCCCAATAACAATACCGCTGACACCACCAGCACTGCGATCAGCAACCAGCGCACAAAGACCGCGCCGCGCTTGATAGCCACGCGCGTGGCCACCCACGCCCCCGACATGTTGCCCACGGCCAGGGTGAGACCGACTGTCCAGTTCACCTGATCGTTAAGTACGAATACGGCCAAGGCCATCACTGTGAAACAGAGTATTATGAGCACCTTGACACCGTTGGCGCGGACGAGATCGTATCCGGCTGAGAGCACCAGCCCAACCAGGAGAAAGATACCTACGCCGGCCTGAATGAATCCGCCGTAGATGCCAATAGCAAAGAAGATTGCGAACTGCCACCAACTCGGGCGAGAGTGAGCGTCACCGGATCGGCCTTCCAGCCATCGCTTCGGCCGAATCAGTATGACCGCCAGCATGACGACCATCAGTACGCCGATAGTGCGGCGCAGAATTGCCTCATCGAGACCGACCGCAATCTGTGCCCCCACGAGCGCTCCAACTACCGCTGGTGCGGCCAGCCAGAGTCCCTGTCTCAGGCTGAGCATATTCTCCCGATGAAAGCCTCGCACTGCCACCACGTTTTGCAGCAGGATGGCCACTCGGTTGGTGCCGTTGGCGACGGTGGCCGGCAGGCCGATGAAAATCAAGAGCGGTAGCGTCACCAGCGATCCGCTCCCGGCCAGGGTGTTGATGAACCCGGCGACAAATCCGGCGGCGATCACGGCGGGGTAGAGGTACCAATCCATACTAAGGCATCACTCCCCGGCGCCACGCAGCATCATACATTCCTTGCGCACGAAGCCATACTTTTCATACAAGCCGTGCGCGTCCCTGGTGGCCAACAGGTTGATGCGGACTTTGCAGATCGGATGCGCCAGGCAGCACTCCATCATCCACTTGCCCAACCCACGGCCCTGGAAATCCGGATGAACGTAGACATCGCATATCCATGCAAACGTTGAGTTGTCCCCGACGATTCGTGTGAACCCGACCGGTTGGTCGTTTTTGAATAGAGACAACATCACCGAATCGCGTACCGATTCCTCGACCACATCACGTGGTCGTCCCTTCGCCCAGTAGGTAGTATCAAGCGACCGCCAGACAAAATCGATATCGGTCGCCTCATTATCGTCAGTGATCCAGAATTCGCCTTTTTCCCATCTCATGCACTACTCCTGGCCTCGATTCCCGCTGAGTCGTGAATCATTCCTGCTATCAGCTTGTCAAAAAAGGTCCTACTATCGTCATTGCGAGCGATCCGGCCACAAGTGGCTTCCACGGGCGGAGAGCGCGGCAATCTCACTGCACGTTGCACGTGCCGTCAGGCGTCTCGGCCTGACGGCCGCTACCTTCAGGTAATGCATGTGTCGGGCAGAGACGCCCGACACCACTAACCGGACGAGATTGCCGCGTCGCTTCGACACAGGTGTCTCCACTCCTCGCAATGACGGCAGCACGGGCTTTTCTACAAGTTCCATAGTAGGTGTGATTCGCAGTGCAGTCAACGCCGATTTGCATTGGAGACAGCTTTTCGCCGGCTCGACGCTTGACCGGGGCGGACGTTTGGCGTACCTTCCCGACCATAAATAGACAAAACGTTAACCCTGCTTTCCGGAGGGTTTGTGAAAGAGAAACTGAAAGAATGTATCAACTGGCTGCGAGGTAAGGGCGTCGCCTACGCTGACTGTCGTTACGTCCGGAGTGAGAAGGAAGCGCTTCAGGTTTCGGATGGCCACGTCGACGGCATGTCGCGCAACCTGGATGTCGGCGTCGGGATTCGCGTGGTGGCCAACGGGGCCTGGGGTTTCGCCGGTACGGCCAACCTTACCGCTGCCGAACTCAAAAAGACGGCCAACCTGGCTCTGAAGATCGCCAGGGCCTCGGCCATGACCAAGCAAGAGCCGGTCGTGCTCGCGGAGCAGGAGCCGTTTGTGGATCACTACCGAACGAAGTTCAAGAGGGATCCATTTGAGGTGCCCGCTGAGGACAAAATCGGACTGCTGGTGAATGTGTGTGATATTCTTCGGAAGTCGAAGAAGATCAAGACGGCGGAAGGTTCGATGGAGTTCTATCGCACCAACAAGTTGTTCGTCTCCACCGATGGCGCTGAGATAGAGCAGGAAATCCTGGAGTCGGGCGGGGGTTACGCCGCTATTTCATTTGACGGCAAGGAGGCGCACCGGCGCTCATATCCGAACTCTTTCGGCGGCGATTTCGCGACCAGCGGTTATGAGTACATAGAGGGGATGAATTTCCCTGACCATGCCGATCGCGTTCGCGAAGAAGCAGTCGCCCTGTTGACCGCAGCACCATGTCCCGACACAATCACGACGGTTATCATCAACGGGCCCCAGATGGCTCTACAGGTGCATGAATCGTGTGGCCACCCGACCGAGTTGGATCGTGTTCTCGGTACCGAGATATCGCTGGCCGGTGGCTCGTTCATGACGATTGACAAATTAAACAAGTTGAAATACGGCTCGAAAATTGTCAACATCGTAGCCGACGCCACCGTGCCGGGAGGTCTTGGTAGTTTCGGTTATGACGACGAGGGCGTCAAGGCTCAACGCAACTGGCTGGTTCGCCGAGGGAAATTCGTAGGATACTTGAGTAGTCGCGAGACGGCGCCGGTAATCGGCCAACGTTCCTCCGGCGCCATGCGGGCCGACGGATGGAATCGTCTGCCGTTGATTCGTATGACCAATATCAATCTCGAACCCGGAAGCTGGGAACTGGATGAACTTATCGCCGACACCAAAAGCGGTGTCTTCTTCGACATCAATAAAAGCTGGTCGATTGACGACAAACGCCTCAATTTCCAGTTCGGTGGTGAGTGCGCCTGGGAGATCAAGAACGGCAAGCTGGGACGAATGTACAAGAATCCTGTTTACACCGGCATCACGCCGGAGTTCTGGAATTCCTGCGATGCTATCTGCAACAAGAAGCACTGGCACGTGTGGGGTATACCCAATTGCGGAAAAGGTGAACCGATGCAGTCGGCGCACGTCGCGCACGGCGTCGCGCCGGCCAGGTTCCGAAACGTTAAGGTGGGGGTGAGCAAATGACTGGAAGAGAAAAACTAATCGCCCGCCTGCAACAGGTGATGGCCAGATCGTCGGCCGACCAGACCGAGATAGTCTACATCGGCAACGAGTCGGGGCTTACGCGCTATGCTAATTCGTATATCCATCAGAATGTTTACGAGAGTAACTGCCGCATTTTCTTCCGCGCTGTGCTCGGCAAACGGGTCGGTGTAGCCTCATGCAACTCGGTGGTGTTAGCCGACTTGCGCAAAACGCTTGAAGATGCGGTTGAGATAGCCAGGCAGCAGCCTGAGAACCCTAATTTCGCCGGCCTGCCCAAACCGGCGAAATACAAGAGTCTTGGCACCTTCGATGAACTCACGGCCGGGTTCAGCCCGCGTGATCGCGCCGGGGCGGTTAAGAAAGTGATCGCCGAGGCGCGCCGAAAGAAGTTCACGGTGGCCGGATCGTGCGCCACCTCGTGCGGTGAGATAGCGGTGGTGAATTCGCTCGGTGTGGAAGCATACCAGCCCTTCACCTCGGCTTCGGTGAACATGATCGCCATGTCCGACACATCGTCGGGCTATGCGGCCGGTACGTCGCGGCAGGTGAGCGATCTGGATTTTGCGCGATTGGCTCGGGTGGCCGTCGACAAGTGCGACCAGTCACAGAATCCGCGCGGGGTCGATCCCGGTGAGTACGAGGTGATCCTCGAGCCGCCGGCAGTTGCCGAAATGCTCGAGTGGATAAACTATGTTGGCCTGAGCTCCAAACCATTCGTTCAAAAGACGTCGTTTCTTTCGGGCCGGATCGGGAAGAAGATTACTTCGGATAAGGTGTCTTTGTACGACAACGCTCTCGATACACGTTCGGCGGCGTTTCCCTTTGACTTCGAGGGTGTGCCGAAGAAGAGAGTGGCATTTATCGACAAAGGGGTTGCAAAGGGTGTGGTCTTCGACCGCGCCTGGGCGAAAAAGGCCGGTAAGAAATCAACCGGTCACGCCATCACTGCCGATGAAAGCTCCGAGGGCGCCTTTGCGATGAACATCTTCATGGCTCCGGGAAAAGTGAAGCGGGAGAAGATGATCAGCGCTGTCAAGCGAGGGATCTTGATCACTCGTTTCCACTACATCAACGGTCTGATCGACACCCGCAACATGGTGCTTACCGGCATGACTCGTGACGGAACTTTCCTGATCGAAAACGGGGAGATCGTGGGTGGCGTCAAGAATCTGCGCTTCACCGACTCGTTCATGCGTGCTTTCAAGTCGACCGTGGCGATGTCGAAAGAAACCGAATGTGTCGATTCCTGGTGGAGCGCCGTTGGCTGCATGACAGTTCCGACGGTGCATCTGAGATCGTTTAAGTTTTCGGGTAAGACTGAGTTTTAGGCTGACTGTAGAACACCTGTGGGCGGCGTATGTCCACATGCGCCGCCTTGTAGCCCGGTTTGTCGAACGGCAGATGTGGACATCTGCCGCTCACGGTGACAAATCACTCATTCGCGCTTCATGCGCTAAGCCACTTATTCCCCGTAGGGC
>JAUXBJ010000310.1 GCA_030619425.1 bacterium | reverse complement strand
TTTGTCTTCCTAAGACCGCTTGGCCTCCGACTTCCAGACGGAGAGCGCTTCGGTGTCGGTCGGGTCGAATTTGTAGCGGCCGCCGAGAAGACCATATATCTCATCTTTGGTCTGTGTCATGGTCAATTCCGGCTTGCACTGCACCACGAAGTCGTTCAGCCGCCGAGCTGAGTACATAGTTTTGAATGTCGACGACGGGATAAACCCCTTGCGGTTGTCCCGACCGGAGTAGGAACTGTCCTGCTTTTTCTCTTTCATGACGCCAATAACCGTAAACGGCACACCATCAAGCAGGATCGTCTCGCCGACCGCCGGCTCACTTCCAAAGAGATCTTCCTTCAGACGATCACCGATAAAGATGACCCTTCGTCTCCCGGCGATGTCCAGATCGTTGATGAAGCGCGAACCGACATCGGGAATGATGTTGCGCATCTCGCCGAACTCCGGCCAGATTCCGATGACCTGTTGATTGTAAGTCTTCCTCCCGCGTTTCATGGTCACGCTCCAGCGTGAATATTCAGGGGAAATCCGCGACACGGTGGTCGCACGGGCCTTGATCATCGCGATATCATCTTCGGTGAAACGAACCCGCCGGCCCTTGGGCAGACCTTTGAATTCCTTGGAAGTGATACCAGGCCAGAAGATGGCGATATTCTCCCCCAGACCCCTCTGGGATTTCAGTTGGGCCTCGGTAATGCCCTTGCCAAAAGCAAACAACAGGACGATGGCACAGGTCCCCCAGAAGATCCCAAAGGTCGTCATCAGTGTCCGCAGCTTCTGACGGCGCATGTCGTTGAGGAACTGTTTGAACGAAAGAAGTGGTACCATCACCAATTACCTGAAAGCTGTTAGTCGGCGGTTATTTCCCGGGGCGGACGTGCGACGATCAACTCACCCACGTCGACCCCTTCGACGATTTCGATGTTGATACCGTCGGAGAGACCGAGGGTCACATCGCGCGTAGTCACTACGCCGAGCGTGTCCTGAATCTCGACGGTGGCCATGGAGTCCTTAATAGTAACCAGCCGCTCAGGTACGATCAGAATGTCCTCACGTTTCGATATTACCAGATCGGCGTTGGCGCTGTAACCGGCGCGCAGGAGTTTGTCGCCCATATCTTCAATAACGATCTCGACCTGAAACATAGTTGAGCCCTGATCGCGATGCGCTTTGGGCGAGATTTTGGCAATCTTGCCGATCAGTTTTTCGTTCGGGATGGCGCCGACCTCGATCTCGGCCGTGATGCCGGTGCTGAGCTTACCGACATCGATCTCGTCGACGTTGCCGCGGAAAATGAGATCATCCATTTCCGCCAGGGTCATCAACTCGGTCCCGGCCTGATACGATGTCAGCGGCACTACCGGATCACCTTCCTCCACCAGTCGCGACAGTACGGTTCCGGAGATCGGCGACCTGATGGTATTGTCCACGCTCAAACCGGTCATCTCGGTGTGGCCGGATTCTATGAGGGACAGTTTCTCCCTGGCCAGCTTCAGCCGCAGATCAGCTTCGTCATAAGCCGCCTGCTTTCCTTCGTACTCCTGAAACGAAACCAACTGCTTGTCCCTGAGAGTCTGGTAGCGATCGAACTCCCGCTTGGCGTTATCAAAGGCAACCTGGTATATCTCAACCTGACGGGTCGCTTCAGTGAACTCCACCGGGGTGGGGTCGGGGGCGATATCAAAAAGCGGATCACCCACATTGACATGTTCGCCGATATCGACATAGATTTTGCGAACGATCCCCGGAATCTTGGACTTGACCGTGTTCTCTTTCCTGGGTTCGATCTGACCCACGGCGAGCGCCTTGTCGACAATACTGCCACGCTCGACAGCCACCGTCTTGAGAACGTCCTGCTTACTGGCCGAACCATCGATAGCAAAAAACAGCACCAGTCCCACCACTATCACTACCGACGCCGCTAAGATTATTTTCTTAAACATAGTCTATCTCTCCAGGCAAATATGTGTTCGTCTTGCTTGCACCTGCTGTACCTATTACGACAGCCTCCGCAGTTTGTTTCAGGTGCCGGTCGACCGATCTGTTCTCCAACTACTTGGCAGGCTGGACGGGCAAGTCTTCGTAGGTCAGGATCCTTGTGATCCTGACGATGTCGAAACCACAGGGGTTTCGACCTACTTGACTACTTGACAAACCAGGCGGGCGAGGCAATCTTGACGGTTCAGGAGGTGCATGGTTCGGTGACAATACAATCGGAACTGAAAAAGTTGAAGTTCCATCCGGTGACCGCCGATCGTTGGGACGATATGGTAAAGCTGTTCGGTGAGCGTGGCGCTTGTGGCGGCTGTTGGTGCATGAACTGGCGGCTAACCAGCAAAGAGTTCGAGGCGAAGAAGGGACCAGCCAACAAACGGGCGATGAAGAAAATCGTCATGAGCGGTAATGTTCCCGGAGTCTTGGCTTATCTTGGCTCCGAACCGATTGGATGGATCTCGGTGGCGCCGCGAGAGCAGTTCCCTCGGCTGGAGCGCTCGCGCAATCTCAAGCCGATCGACGACAAGCAAGTCTGGTCTGTTGTCTGTCTGTTCATTGCCAGGGCGTATCGAGCGCAGGGTGTTAGTGTCGAGTTGCTCAAGGCGGCAGCAAAGCACGTTCGCAAACAGGGTGGGAAAATCGTCGAAGGATACCCGGTGGAGCCGAACGACAAATGGCCGGATGCTTTCGCCTGGACGGGTATAACGTCGGCGTTTATCAAGGCAGGATTCAAAGAGGCGCTTCGGCGTTCACCGACAAGACCGATTATGCGGTTTCTTTTGTGACAGCGAGTTTCGCTTTGGAATATTCGAGAGATGTCAGTCAACGAAGTGATTGCAGCCGAGAGTAACCAACTGCCGATTGTTCGGGATTGGCAGTGAACAAAGACCTATCAGAGAGAGGTGGATTATGAAGCAGGTGACCGGGACGTTAATCGTCGGGGTCGTAGCTCTTACTCTGTCGGCCGGAGTTGCCTATCCCCAGGTAAGCCTGGAAGCGGGTGTCAAAACCGGATTGAGCATGACCAGCATTTCCAATGAAAGAACCGGACTGGTACAGTCCGTCAGAGCGCTTTCCGATGAAATCTCTGACCACCGCGACGACTTCGCAGCCAAGGGCGAATCCGGGCTCGTGTTCGGAGGGTTTTTGGTGCTCAACATCGGCGAGGTTTTCGCCCTCCAGCCCGAACTGCTGTTCAGCAAGAAGCGAGCGAAGGTGACAGGCACGGCTCAACAGACATTGGATTTTGGAGACATTCGGGTGGACGCTGACTGGACGCTCTCCGAGGAGATAGAGCTCTCTTATATTGAGATACCTCTGTTAGCTAAGCTGAAGATTCCTGGCGGTAATCACGTCAAACCCAGCCTGTTTGCCGGCCCGGTATTTGCCCTTGTTCGATCAGGCTATGATGACATCGATCTATCGCTACGACTCAGCGGCGAAGGCCCGGAATCCATTACGAGCGTTCGTGGTGAGACCAAGATCAGCAACATGAAGGATTCTGATTTCGGTTGGGTAATCGGGGGTGAGCTGCGTTTCGACGTCAGCTTCGGCAAACTGGTGGTCGACATTCGCTATTGTACCGGCACCGGCGACTTGTTCGAAGATGTCAATCCCGATGATATTCCTTACTTGGACGACGACACTGTCCCGAAGGAGTATCCAATGGCCAACTTTGAAACCGGCAAGGCCTCTGATTTCAAGCCGCGGGCGCTATCCCTGATGGTTGGCCTGTCGTTTCCCATCGGGCGGTGAACCAGGGTCGACGGCCATTACTTGACCACTACTTTTATCGGCCGCAGGTGGAAGGGATGTTT
>JAUXBJ010000037.1 GCA_030619425.1 bacterium | reverse complement strand
TACTAACGCTGATTCGTCCTCGGGGCCTCTCCGCATAGCATTCAAAGACAAGGCCAAGAGACCTGTTACCCGTTCTCTAATATTATCAGGCAGATAGAACTGGTTCTTTTCAAGAAGGGAGATCGCCTCCATGAATTCGTTCGCCAACTCTTTCTTGCGCTCAGCCTTGGCCAAGCTATACGCCTGTGTCGTGAGATTGATTCGCTGTAACTGGTAGTATGACTGCGCAAGAGCATCAATGGCCTTGGTGGACACTGTCTTCGTCAACTCAAACTCGCGGTCTCTGTCTCGATCTCGTGCCTCCATTTCCTTCAGTCGCTTGCTAAACCTGAACGTTATCAACGGAACTAGCACAGCCACTGCCGCCGGGAATGCTATCTGCGCTATCAATAACCAGAACTGTGAACTATCCATGTTGTCTCTCCCAATTCGTTTTATCAACTAGCCGAACGCACTCTCAACCCGCGCCAGGGCTTCTTCGCAGTCGGCGCGGGTGATATCAAGATGCGGCACAAAGCGAATCCGTTTCGGTCCAAACGGCACCGCCAGCAGGTGAACCTGTTTCATCTTCTCCACGACCGCGGCTGAATCTTCATCACAGCACAAATCAGCTATAACTATGTTCGTCTGAACTCTGGTCATATCTACTTCAAACAGGCTCAGCTTGTCCAGCCCCTCGGCCAGCAGTCGGGCGTTGGCGTGGTCCTCGGTCAGTCGTTCCATATTGTGCTGCAACGCGTACAGGCCACCGGCGGCGATAATCCCCACCTGCCGCATGGCGCCACCGAACAGCTTGCGCTCGCGACGACAACGTTCGATAAATTCAGCCGAGCCCAAGATGACCGACCCAACCGGCGCACCGAGACCCTTGGACAAACAGACCGACACCGAGTCGAACGGTCGTGTCAGTTCCGGCAGCGACATGCCTGTAGCGACATGAGCATTCCAGATGCGAGCGCCATCGAGATGCAGGATCAAACCGAACTCATCGCAGACCTCGCGCACTTTCAGAATCTCATCCTGCGGCAGGATTGTTCCGCCGTGACGGTTGTGCGTATTCTCCAGCGTCACCAGTTTGGTCAGGGGACAATGGAGATTGATCGGACGAACGTTGGCGCGGATCATCTCAGCGGTGACCATCCCGCGTTCGGTGGTGAGAAGATTCACCAGCAACCCGGCGTGGACGACCGGCCCGGCAACTTCGTAATTGACAACGTGGCACTCCCGCTCGCACAACAGTTCCCATCCAGGCTGCGAGTGCGCTTTCAAACAGATCTGATTGCCCATCGTACCTGATGCTACATACAGCGCCGCCTCACGCTCGAACAGCGCCGCCACGTAGCGCTCCAGTTCATTGACGGTGGGGTCATCGCCGAATACATCGTCACCGACTTCCGCGGTCGCCATCGCCTGACGCATCTCGGGGCTGGGTTTGGTGACAGTATCACTGCGGAGATCGATTGTCTTCATGGGATTGAATATAGGCAAAAGGCCAGGTCTATACAAGAGCGTGCCGCCCAAAGATAGCGTGGTCGGCGTACAGTACAATCAGCACCGACAAGAGAAACTTCATGGGGTGAACGTGGTAGACGAGGACGTCCACCACGCACAAAACACTGCATAGCAAATGCGGCTTGACCGGACGGCAGATGTGGACATCTGCCGTTCACTTAACGCGGGTATCATCGGCGCACGGAACAGTCGGCACCCCCCAAGAAAAAGGCCGCCCGTTGAGGCGGCCTGGTGATTCGGGAATCAGTGGAAGTCTATTGTGCCGGCGTGACATTCAAAGCCTGGCGACCTTTGTCGGAGTCAGTCACTTCGAAAATGACAGACTGACCTGCCGTGAGCGTTTTGTAGCCATCCATCTTGATGGCCGTGTAGTGCACATAGACATTATCGTTTGAGTCGTCCGAAGAAATGAAACCCCACCCTTTTAAGTCGTTGAAGTACTTAACCTTTCCCTTGGACATCAACATCCTCCACAAATGGAGTCAACGATTTCTACCCATCTCTATTCCTTTATACGTAGCAGATCGCTCAGCGGCAACAAAAAGTTTGATTTGAATCAGAAATTGAGCAAAAGAGAACCGGCCAGAGTCATGGCCAGGCCGGAAAGTATGGGTACGGTCACGTTATCGTCGATACCGAACGGCAGCGCCTCGGCCACCGTCGCCACCACAGCGCCGATCACCGCCACCGGCCACGTAAGTCCCGGCGTACAAACGGCTACGGCCAGGGTCCCGGCCAGACAGGCGGCCGAGCCTTCCCATGATTTGCCACCGAAAAACCGATGACGGCCGAACTTGCGCCCAATAAGAGCAGCTAGCGTGTCCCCGACGACGATGAAGGCCAGGGCCGCGATGGCAACTGGTTTGTCGAACAGAGCCACGGTCAGACATGTCGTGGTCAGGATGTAAAAAGCACCGGTAAAATCGCCCTGTTTTTCATGAGGACGAATCATCCCTCCGAAGAGCCTCCCGAAGCCTTGTCGCCATAAAGCCCATCCTCTCAAACGCGACACATCGGCAAGAACCACGACCAGCGTGATAGGGACCATTATCGAAAGCATATCGGTCTTGTTGAGTTGCAGGAAGTAGTAACCGCCAGGGATGGCCAGAGCAAACATGTGAGTACTCTTGCGCCACAATTCCTGTGTGAAGCTGATTTGTTGTTGGACCGGTATGTCGTCGGTCATGGTTTTGACGATCGGTATTCCAGTGGCTTGAAGTGAAGGGGGCGTAGTTTGCCGGTGAACTCCACCTGGAAGCGATCGTACAGACGATCGCGATACTGCTCGAACACCACTTGAGCATGTTGTCGGCGGAGAATCGGCACTATCCCCATAAAGGCTCGCGAAAAATCGATAGCGTTCTGGCGGCTAACCACTTTCACAACATGGTAGCCAAACTCGGTCTTGACCGGAGACGAAACATCCCCCACTGGTGTCATGAGCGCCGCATTATACAATTCGTCCGGAATTTCGCCCGGTCCGACGCGGCCCAGGTTGGCCAACTCCGCGCGGATCTCCGGCTCGCCCGGATAGTATTCACGGGCCAAATCCAGGAAATCTGTACCAGCCATCGCCTGGTCACGCAGAAACTCGGCGAACGAAGAATCCTCGGCAATAATATGCTGTATCTCCATCGGTTTCTCGATTGTGAATCGGTCGATGTGTTCATCGTAGTATTGCCGCACCAGACTGTCGTCCGGTTGCCAGGTATGGTCGTATCGATCGGTTTCGTACACCAATTTCGAGTAAACATGGCGAAGGTACGCCTCGGTCTCAACCACCTCGGGAAGAGTTTCACATCCGAAGGCGCGGGCAGACTGGATCATGAGGATCTTGTCGGCCAGGGCCGCAATCATTTCCTTCTTCATTTCGACCGTAGTGTTGTCTATTCGGTTATTGCTCCGCCAGGTTTCTTCGTGGATGCGTAGGTCGTTGAAATCGAGGGTGTCGGTGCTGTTTACAATCGCCGCCCAAACCGGGCGTTCGACCAGATAGACGTTGGTATCCAGAATGGCTTCATTGTAGACAATCTCCATTGGTAAGTTTCTCAAGGAGTCCATCAACGGAGCTCCGATATTATTGGCTATGGTGTTTTTCAAGTCCTCCGTCGCCACCCGGTAACCCATACTGTCAAAAGGCGGGATTCCCTCAGCCATGTGTCGCGACACCAGAATGATATGCCAGCCATCGGGGTCCTGATACGGTTGAGATACTTCGCCTTCCGGCAGTGAGAAAGCAACCGAGTCAAACGGGTGGAGATAAATGCCGCGCTCGGTCCAGCCGACGTAGCCGCCACTCCGGCCGGTAAACTGATCATGCGAATACTCTCGCGCCACCTCATCAAACGACATGCCGACATCTGTCAGCCGCCTGATCTGATGTGCGTATTCTTTCAATTCGACATCAAACTGCGCCTGCTCCAATGACCTGAAATGGAGTGAATCCCTGCCGAGTTTGAGACCGATCGGGGAGATCAGGATATGAGACAGCATCACCTGTTCCTCGATCGAGTAAAGATCCGGACGGTTGTGGTAAAACTCAAACACCTCTGCAGAGTCAAACGACACCTTCTGGTATACTTCCTGTTCCAGGAAAGCCCAAATCAAGGCGCTGTGGTATCTCATACGATACATGCGGTGATCGTTGTAGTGTTCGTCCAGTTTGACCGTAGCAGCAGCCAGCCCGGCCAGCGTATCACACAACATAGAATCCAGAATCAGTCTGGCATCGGACGATGTCAACACTCCACCCAGCGGTAGAAGATCGCTGTTCCTGATTGAATCGTACAGTTGCGGAAGCGTGACTTCAAACAGGGCATCGACCCGCGCTACGACGTAGTCGTGATTATCGAGGTCTTTTTCGTACACAATCGGCGGTGGTCCACAGGATATGGCCAGCAGGCCGATCAGAATCAGAAAACTTGTACATTTCGTCGTAAACACATGTACTCCATTCAGAAATTTAGAATCGTCAAGGTTATACAATTGGGGGGAAAAAACAAGCCCTAATGCCCGGATATTTCAGGCTGAAGAGGATTTGACGACAGCCTGGCTGGCAGCAGAAGTAACGCGGCTGTCGGTCCGGTCGTCGGTATAGATCGAGAACTCCAGGCGGAAGGTAGTCCCGTGGTCGAGTTGGGAGTCGAAACTGACGTCCACTTTCATGGCGCTGCAGATGCGATGAACGATAGCCAGCCCCAGTCCCGTCCCTTGTTTTTTGGTAGAGAAGAACGGCTGATACACTTGCTTTTTGTGCTCAGCGGCGATGCCGGGTCCGTTGTCTTGTACATATAGTTCAACAATGCGGCCTACCGGATCGACCGCCAGTCGGAAGGTCAACTCATCTCCTTTTTCTTCCAGCGCCTCCAAGGCGTTCACCGCCAGATTCAAGAGAAGCTGCTTGATCAGGTCTTCATCACCGACAACATAGGCAATCGAGCCGTCGGACTCGAAATCGAGGCGGATGTCCCGGCGAAATGATGAATGATGATGCAATATCTGTAATACTTCGTTGATCAGATGGCAAAGCTCGACTTTGTTGTAGGCGGGTCGGTCGATACGAGCATACTGAAGGAATTCACTGAGAATCCGCGACAGGCGGTGTGATTCCTTCACAATGAGTTGCATGAGTCGGGCGTTCTCGCCTTGCAGACGGAGCTCGTTGTTGAGCACCTCCACCGAGCCCGAAATAGCGGCCAGCGGGTTGCGAATCTCATGGGCGATGGAAGCCGATAGCTCGCCGACGGCGGCCAGACGATCAGCAGCGCGAACCTTCGATTCCATTCTTTTGGCGTCGGTGAGGTCGGAGAAGATTGCGATAACACCGCGCAACCCACCACCCTCGTCATTGAGTATCGACGTCGAGAGACCCAGCGGGATCAGTTGCTGCTCGGCTGTCCGGACGGCGATCTCTCGGCGCGGGTGACTGGCCACGCATCGGAGCCCGTCAAGCAGGTCAGAGGCCAGATCGGGCATGCGCTCGGCAAAGACTTCGTCGCAACGCATCCCCTTAACCTCCTCCTCACGGTAACCCAGTATTCGCTCGGCAGCCGGGTTGAAAAAAATTATGCGCCCACCGGCGTCGACAGTCAACAGGCCGCTGTTGAGATGCCTGAGAATGTCGTCGGTTTCCAATTGGGCCTGCTTGAGAGCACGGGAGGTGTCGGCCAACTGGCGGTCACGCGCCTCCAACCGCTCGGCCAGATAACCGGAGATGAAAGCAATCAGGTAGAAGATGAGGAGGTGCAAAAAGATCGAATAGAAGACCGTATCCTGGGCCGAAACGATGTTCTTAAGGGCGTCGGGGAAGAACACCGGCTCCCCCGGCTCACTTGAATGTAACCAGATAATGAAAGTGTAGGCCAGCGAAACCAGCGATGCTACGACCAACGTGCCAACCAGGCGATAGGCTAATGCCGCTGAGACGATTGTCAACAGAAACAGAGCCGAGAAAGGTGAGTTGATGCTGCCGGTGGTAAAGATTATCCCTGATTCAATGACGATTTCCAGTAGAAATTGCAGCGCAATAACGGACGCCGACATCATCCGGAGCTTATGTCTGCGATCGAAAGCCAATAGGAGCGTGAAACCGAGCGTGAAAACCGAATAGAGAATGAGCGGCAGGTGCAGAAAACCAGGGTAGTCAATCCAGAACACCACCACCGCAAACAAGATCACAAACGTGACCAGTCGCAACGGCAGGAACCATCCGAGCCGCTTGAGTTGTGACTGTTTTTCTCGGGTTTGCATCAATAACAAACGGCGCCGCCGGGACGACGCCGTTCTGTACTATTTATGTTCACGTATCGCTACGGCTTTGTGCCGTCAAATCTTACCGATAATATCGAACATCGGCAGATACATCGCTATCAGAATGCCGCCGATCACGATACCCATAAACACAATAATGATCGGCTCGATTATTGACGTCAAAGCCGACACGGCGTCATCTACTTCGTCGTCATAGAAGTCGGCGATCTTGGATAACATGTCATCCAGGCCACCGGTCTTCTCACCAACTGAAATCATCTGTGTCACCATCGGCGGGAAGACACCGGTTTCCTTGAGCGGTCCCGTGATCGTGTCACCCTCGGCAATCGCCACAACCGAATGATTGATGGCGTTAGCTACGACTAAATTGCCGGCCGTCTTGGCGGTGATCTCCAAGGCATCGAGAATCGATACGCCGGAGGCCAACAGCGTACTCAGGGTCCGGGTGAAACGGGCCACCGAAGACTTCCGCACCAGGTTTCCAAAGACCGGGGTCCTCAAGAGGATCTTGTCAAACATCAAAGCACCGCCGGGTGTTTTCTTCCACCACAGGAACAGACCTGCCAGGCCGAGGGTACCGAAGAAGAGATAGAGGAAATTGGACTGGAGGAAATGAGAGATAAGAAGAACGACCAGGGTCGGTGTTGGCAGTTCGGCGTTGAGGCCGCCGAACATTTTGGCGAACACCGGTACGATAAAGGCCAACATCCCGATAGTGACGGCTGCGGCGACGAATGCCACCACCGACGGATAGATCATGGCTCCCTTGACCTTGCGGACCAGTTTATCGGCTTTCTCCCGGTACAGAGCCAGACGAACCAAAATGGCGTCGAGGGCTCCGCCCAACTCGCCGGCTTCAACCATGTTCGTGTAGAGGGCGTCAAAAACCTTCGGATGTCTTGCCAGGGCTTCGCTCAGGGTCGCACCTCCCTGCACGCCTTCTTTGACCTGATAGATGATCTTGGCCAGCTCCTTACTTTCGGTCTGAGCAGACAGAATATCCAGACACTGCACCATTGGCAGACCAGCCCCGATCATGGTGGCAAACTGCCGGGTGAACCGGGAAATATCGATCTTCTTGACGCCGGTGCCAAACCTGATCTGGATATCCGGCGCCTTCTTGCTGATTGACTTAACCAGAATGCGGTTCTGGCGGAGTACCCGTTCCAGGTCGCCCCGGCTTTTGGCCTTCAATTCCCCCTGGACCGCCGCTCCCGCCAGCGTCTTACCTTTGTATACGAATATCGGCATCAGCTTCGTCCTTTCTCAAACCTATCGCAGGGCATCAGGAAAACGCATGTGACTTTTCCTGAGCCAGCATTTCGCTCAACTCCTGGGCGTTCGAACTGAAGGCCATAGCGTCCTGAACTGAAATCTTCCGAGACCCGTAAAGCTCGGCCAGCGACTGGTTCATGGTCTTCATACCGTACTTTTGACCCGACTGGATCATCGAATATATCTGATGTACTTTATCATCACGGATCAGGGCGCGAACGGCGGGGGTGGCTACAAGGATCTCCAGCGCCACCGTTCTGCCCCCACCGATTTTCGGAATCAGGGATTGTGAAATGATCGCCTGAATCGAAAACGACAGCGAGATGCGAATCTGTTCCTGCTGGTTGGTCGGAAATGAGTCTACGATACGATTGATCGATTCCGCCGCCGAGTTGGTGTGCAGGGTGCCGAAAGCCAGATGCCCGGTTTCTGCGATCGACAGCGCCGATTCAATCGTTTCCAGATCGCGCATCTCACCGATCAGGACGACGTCGGGGTCCTCCCGGAGCGCGTACTTCAGAGCCACGGCAAAAGAACTGGTATCGGAGTATACCTCACGCTGATTCACCAGCGCCGTCTGGTGCCGGTGAAGATACTCGATAGGATCTTCCACGGTGATAATGTGGACGGGCCGCTCCTTGTTTATCTTATCGATAATAGCCGCCAGCGTGGTCGATTTGCCCGAACCGGTGGGGCCGGTCACCAGGACCAGACCGCGTGGCAGTCTGGCGAAGTCGGCGATCACTTTGGGCAAAGCCAATTCATCGAAGGTCTTAATCTCGTAAGGTATCTGCCTGAGGGCTACGGCGGCGTTGCCGCGCTGCATAAACATGTTGCAGCGAAAGCGGCTCAACGATTCGATACCGAAGGAGAAATCCAACTCGGAGTTCTGTTCGAACTTCAACTTCTGTTTTTCGTTGACCATCGCATAGGCGAGTTTCTTGATTTGGTCGCTGGTAAGCAAATCATGTTTCAGCCGCTGCAGTTTACCGTCGACACGCACCACCGGCGGTGATCCGACCGTTAGGTGCAGGTCCGACGCATCCATCTTGACCATTTCCTCCAACAACTCACGTAAGGACGCCATTCGATTCTCCCGACCTATAACGTTATCACCGGCACCAACAGGTATCTTCTAATAGTATCGGCTTTTCAAGACCGATCTTGACCGGAAACCTTCGGTGGTCCCCAGTAAGTTGTTGGACAATTAGTGGTTACCGCCCCGGCCAGGTCAGACCGAGGTGGTGACGGCGAAGACTTCGTCGATACTGACTTCCCCGGCCTTCATCTTTTCCACGGCGCACATACGAAGGCCGAACATCCCCTCTTCAAGGGCAGTCTTCCGGATTTCAGTATCGGAGGCTTTGTTCAGAATATGATTCTCTATAGCCGGTGTGACCGGCATCACTTCGAAAATGGCGGTCCGGCCGGACAGTCCGGTCTCATTGCATTCGGCGCAGCCGGCACCCTTAAAGGCGCGAATGTTGCGCAGCAATTCATCGGGCACACCAAGGCTTTCGACCTGCTCCTTGGTGAG
>JAUXBJ010000281.1 GCA_030619425.1 bacterium | reverse complement strand
TGGTCAATCACGGCCGTTCGGCAGACTATACCTATGTGCCCACGGTGGTCGGCCTGACACTGGATGAGGCGAGAACGCTGTTGGATTCCAAGTCGCTGCGCACCGGCGTAATCACCTATCGATTCGAGATCGACTTGCTGCCGGAAACAGTTCTGCAGCAGTCCGAACCGCCCGCCACCGAACTTGAGATCGGCACCGAAATCGACCTGGTGGTGAGTACGCTGGAGTAGGGAGCTCTCGGATAAACCCGACACAGTTCCGATCGGTAACCAACGAGCACACATAATCGGTTGCAGGTTATGCGCTTGTGTCGATTCCAGAGAATTGCGTCGGCTGCTCCCTTGATGTCCCGGACCACCCCACAAACCGCTTGCCAAAAGTCTCGATTCTGATATATTAGTAAGCTCGTTTCTACCCGTTTGGGACCTGTGGTGTTACTGTAGGTTTTGATGGTTCCGTCGGGAAGGGTGAAATTTGGCCGTTTTGCGGCCTAAACGTGTTGGTTTTTGTTCGATAGCCATGTTTGAAAATCTGTCCGACAAACTTGAAGTCGTCCTGAAAAAGCTCCGTGGCGCCGGCAAGCTCACCGAGAAAAACATCAAGGACTCGATGCGCGAAATCCGCCGGTCGCTTCTGGAAGCGGACGTCAACTACAAGGTTGCGCGCGATTTCATCAAGGCGGTCGAGCAGAAGGCAATCGGCGCCGAGGTGCTCCAGTCGATTGATCCGGGGCAGCTGATTGTCAAAATCGTCCATGACGAGTTGGTAGCTCTTCTGGGCGGCAAGAACGAACCAGTCGCGCCGGTGGATAAGTCACCAACCGTCTACATGGTCTGCGGCTTGCAGGGATCGGGTAAAACCACGCTCACCGCCAAGATCGCTTTGTCTGTTAAGCGTAAGAACAAGAAGGCGCTCATGGTGGCGGCTGATACCTATCGTCCGGCGGCGGTCAAACAACTCCAGGTGCTGGCCGACCAGATTGCGGTTGAGCATTTCTCACTGGAAGGTAAGAAACCACCGGAGATTTGTCGCGAGGCCGTCAAGTACGCTGAAAAGAACTTCATAGACCTGGTACTGCTCGACACGGCCGGACGGCTGCACATTGATGACGAACTAATGACCGAGTTGGAAGACATTAAGGCTCAGGTTGACCCTCACGAACTCCTGCTGGTGACCGATGCCATGACCGGACAGGATGCGGTCAAAGTGGCCCAAGAATTTCACGGTCGACTCGGTATCACCGGTGTGGTGCTTTCCAAGCTCGATGGCGACGCACGGGGTGGGGCCGCGCTTTCCATTCGCGCCGTCACGGGCTGCCCGATCAAGCTGGCTTCGACCGGCGAGAAAGTATCCGACCTGGAGCCGTTCCATCCCGACCGGATGGCTTCGCGTATTCTCGGCATGGGGGATATCGTGTCACTTGTCGAGAAGGCGGAAGAAACTATCGACATGGAGCAGACCAAACAGATGCAGGAGAAACTTCTCAAGGCTCAGTTCAATTTCGAAGATTTTCTTGAGCAGATGAAGCAACTCAAGAAGATGGGTCCCTTGGACTCGCTTCTCGGCATGATTCCAGGCGTCGGTAAGGCGATGAAGAACGTTCGGGTTGACGAGAGCGCCATGGAACGGATGGTAGCGATTATCAAGTCGATGACCATAGAGGAGCGCCGCAGCCCGACCATTATCGACGGTTCACGCAAGAAGCGGATCGCCCTCGGGTCCGGCAATTCGGTGCAGGCCGTCAACCAGTTACTCAAGCAATTCAATGCTATGCAAAAGATGTTTCACAGTATGAATAAGAAGAAGTTCAGGGGTTTGCCCAAAGGGATGATGCCCGGAAACTTCGGCAACTTTTAGGAACGGAGGATTTGTTGGCCGTACATTTAAGACTTCGTCGTATGGGAGCCAAGAAGCGAGCCTTCTATCGGATCGTAGCCGCCGACTCACGTCGCGCACGTGGCGGCAGCTATCTGGAAAACCTTGGCACCTACAACCCGATAACCAAGCCGGCAGAGATCAAAGTGTCGGAAGAGAGATTGATCCGGTGGTTGGATCTCGGAGCTGTCCCTTCCGACACTGTTTGGTCGTTGCTGAAGCAGATCGGCTTCTCCACCAAGTACCAACAGTACAAGAAGGGAGAGGATGTTTCGGAAGTAACTCTTAAGACCACGATCACGGAACGCCCTAAGAAGACAAGGAAGATGAAGAAGGCGGCTGTGGCGGCGGAAGCTGAAGCTAAGGCAAAGGCTGAAGCTAAGGTAAAGGCTGAAGCCAAGCCGGCTGCTGAGACGACCGAGGCTGAAGGTGCGTCTGATACTGCCACCGAGGCATAGACGGAAAACTCGCTGTCGACTCGCCCCGGTCCGTCGATTCGCTGAATAAGGACAATGCTACGGTTCCTCTATCGCAACCGAAGAGCAGAAAGGAACTTTGCCATGAAGGATTTCGTCGTATTTATCGTCGAGCACCTGGTGGATAATCCCGATCAGGTTGACGTGACGGAAATAGTCGGGACCCGTACGACTGTATATGAACTGCGCGTGGCACAGGGTGATCTGGGCAAGGTTATCGGAAAACAAGGCCAGACTGCGAAGTCCATTCGAACTATACTTTCGGCAGCGGCGGCTCGACAGGGAAAGCGTGCCGTTCTGGAAATTCTCGAATAGCCTGTGCCCTCGGACGAACTGGTCATCGTCGGCAAACTGGGCCGGCCCAGAGGATTGCATGGTGAAATTCACGTGACGCCGGCGACCGACTATCCGGAGCGGTTCAACGGCATGGATGAAATCCATGTCAGTACTCGGGACGGTTGGGAGATTTTGAGGATTGCATCGACTACGATGGTCGGCGGTCGGCCCGTGATCAAATTCGAGAACGTTAGTTCCCCGGAGGAAGCTGCGCGCCTGACCAACCGCGAACTGGCGGTGCCGAAAGATCAATTGGTGACTCTTCCCGAAGATGAGCATTTTATTTTTGATCTGATTGGCTGTGAAGTGGTCGAGCAACAAAGTGGTGATCGGATCGGTGAAGTGGTGAATGTAGAGCAATACCCGGCCAATGACATCTATGTGGTAAGAACGACTTCCGAGTCGCCACTTTTGATTCCAGTCGTAGGCAAGTTTGTCAAGACGATTGATATTGTGGCCAAAAGGATCATAGTGGATACGACAGGATTGACTGATGCTTGATGACTCCGCGTATTCATGGCGGCCGGATGATGACACGCCGGTAACAGGCTGATGAAGTTTGAAATTGTAACGCTGTTCCCGGATTACTTCGAACTGTCGATAAGACAGTCGTTGTTGGGGAAAGCGCTTGATAAGAAGCTCTTTGAAATCGAGATAATAAACCTTCGTGACTTTGCCACCGATCGGCATCAAAGTGTTGATGACAAACCTTTCGGTGGTGGCGGCGGGATGGTTCTGATGATCGAACCGATTGATCGCTGTTTGCAGCAGTTGGGCTATCAGCGACGTGACGCGGGTGTGGTTGATGATGACGAGCGAATCGTGCTTACATCCGCCGCCGGTGAGACGTTTCGGCAGGCCGCCGCAATCAGGTACTCGCTGTGTCGACGTTTGACGATTATATGTGGTCACTACCTGGGTGTCGATGAACGGTTGCTCCGGTTGTATGATATCGAAGAGGTTTCGATCGGCGATTTCATCCTTACGGGTGGAGAGCCGGCCGCAGCGACTATGGTTGATGCGGTGGCGCGCCTGATCCCCGGCGTGCTGGGCAATTTCGAGTCGGCCCTGGATGATTCTCATATGGAAGGGACCCTCGGCGCTCCCTGCTACACACGGCCGGCGGTCTACGAGGATTTGACGGTTCCCGAGGTGCTGCTATCGGGTGACCACAAGGCCATTGAGACGTACCGGCGCCGTCAGGCCGCGGCCAAGTGCAAGGAGGTCAGGCCCGATCTGTTTCGGGCAGCCGGATTTGATATAGACGATGACGATTGAATCATAGATTTGAATGGTCGACATAATTGGTGATAAAGAATGTTTGATGGATTGATAGAAAGGACAGCAGAATGAAACGTATAGCCCAGATTGAGAAAAATTACCTTCGGGATGACCACCCCGAGTTCCGA
>JAUXBJ010000226.1 GCA_030619425.1 bacterium | reverse complement strand
TCGGAACTCGGGTATGGGAGGATGTCAATCAGGATGGAATCTATGACCCTACCGAGCCGGGCCTGCCCGGAGTAACGGTCAACCTGTACGACTGTCAGGAGACCATGTTGGCCGCCACTGTTTCTGATTTGACGGGGTCTTATCGGTTTGACAGCCTGAGCAGCGGCAGTTACCTCGTGGAGTTTGTAGCGCCGGAGGGGTATCTGTTCAGCCCGATGGATCAAGAGGTCGGAGATACACTTGATAGTGACGCTGATCCAACGACGGGTCGAACTCATTGCTTCGTAGTCGACGAAGGAGTGGCGGCGCTGAATTGGGATGCCGGACTTTTCGCGGAAGTGATCATCACCGACTCCGGCTGTACGCGTTCGAAGGGATACTGGAAAAACCACGCCGGCTTCGGGCCTCAAGACGATGAGCTCAGTTCACTTCTACCCATCTGGCTGGGCGAGGCCGATGGAGACAGCAGCTTGCTGGTCGATACCGACTCGGTCGCCGTGGCTGTTCTGACCATGAAGACTTACGGCACGCCATCGAACGGCATCACCAAACTGTACGCCCAGCTACTCACGGCCAAACTGAATATCGCCTCCGGGGCGTTGGCCGATGAAGTCGCCGCGACTATCGAAGAGGCAGACGCGTTCCTGGCTGATCACACCTGGTCCGGTTGGGACCGGACGAATCGACAGGATAACAGCGTAGTGCTGGATTGCAAAGACATACTCGACAGTTACAACAATGGTGAGATTGGTCCCGGCAGTTGTGATTAGCTAATTGCGCAACCTCCTGAAACGGCGGGTCCAATAGTGACCCGCCGTTTTTTTTTGCATTTGATTCGCTCGTCATTCGTCGTTTTGCTAGTTTGCGTACAGTCTCTATAATCTGCAGGGCAGGTTTTGCGCACAACCGAAAGGGTTTGACGGAACAGAAGTTCTGGGCTATATTCGGGCGGAAATCGGGTTTTTTGCATGGCCTATCACGCGATATCGCCGAGATGAGAATGTTCAGAATATGTAAGTGAGATGTAGCCTATGTCAGTCATTCGCCCTTTCCGAGGTCTTCGACCGCGTCCGGAGCAGGTCGCCCAGGTGGCCGCACCGCCCTACGACGTCCTCTCCAGCGACGAGGCCCGTGAACTAGTCAGGAACAACCCCATTTCTTTCCTCCGCATCAACAAGCCGGAGGTTGATTTCGACCCCGATACTCCCGTCCACAGCCAGAAGGTCTATGATCGCGGCAAGGCGAACCTGCAGCGTCTGGTCGAGGATGGCATCTTTTGCCGCGACGACCAACCGAGCCTGTACCTCTACCGACTCACCTGGCAAGGGCTGAGCCAGACCGGACTGGCGGCTCTGACCTCGACGGAAGAGTACAACCAGGGTAAGATCAAAAAACACGAACACACTCGCCCGGAGAAGGTCAGTGACCGGGCCGCGCATATCAGGCATGTCAACGCCCAGGTCGGACCGGTGTTGTCGATCTTTCGGCGCAACGATCGGATCAAGCAACTGTTCGCCGCCATCACAGGTGACAAGCCGGTTTACGATTTCGTTGATGACGGTCAGGTCCGGCACGAGTTGTGGGTGGTATCCAATGATCAGATGATTGCCGATATGGTGGCGGCGTTTGCAGGACTGGACGCCTTGTATATCGCCGATGGTCATCACCGCTCGGCCGCGGCGGCGGAAGTGGCCCGACTCATGAAAGAGGAGAACCCCAACCACGATGGCACGGAGCCCTACAATTTCTTCCTGAACGTGATCTTTCCCGATGACGAACTCCGGATTCTTCCCTACAACCGTGTCGTCAAGGGACTCAGTGATAAATCTTTCGATCAGGTACTGGACGAGTTCAAAGAGTCGTTTGCCGTTAAGCCACAAGAGAGTTCTGTTGAGCCGCGGCAAGGCTACCATTTTGGCGCCTTCTGCCGGGGGAAATGGTACGAACTGACGGCCCGCGAAGGATCTTTCAACGCCGACCACCCGGCTGAATCAATTGACGCTGCCGTGTTGACCGCCAACCTGCTGAAGCCCACTCTGGGTATCGAGAACGTTCGCACCGATAAGCGCATCGATTTTGTCGGCGGCATCCGAGGAGTCGGCGAACTGGAACGGCTGGTGAACTCGGGCGATTTTGATATCGCTTTTTCGCTCTATCCGGTTACGGTCGGGCAACTGCTCGCGGTGGCCGATGCCGGCGAGGTGATGCCGCCTAAATCTACATGGTTTGAACCCAAGCTGCGTAGTGGCATGGTAATAAATCTACTGGACAAATAGAAAGAAAGGACCACGAAATGCTGATACTCATATCTGACGCTTTCGATGAGTCGTTGCCCTCCAAGTTGGCTAAGTATGGTGAGGTCACCGATGATAAAGGTCGCCTGGCGGATACGGAGATCGTTCTGATCCGCAGTAAGACCAAGGTCACTAAAGAGTACATCGATTCCGCACCGAATCTGAAAATGGTGATCCGCGGCGGTGTCGGTCTGGACAATGTCGACCAGGTGTATGCCAGGGAGAAGGGGATCATCGTCTGGAATACGGCCGATGCTTCCACCACGGCAGTTGCCGAACTGGCTTTTGCCCTCATGATCGCCCTGCCCAACCATCTAACCAGGGCCGACTCAACGATGCGCGAAGGTAAGTGGCTCAAGAAGGAACTGAAGCGAACCGAACTCCACAGCAAGACGCTCGGTATACTTGGTCTTGGTCGTATCGGCCTGGCCCTGGCCCAGCGCGCCCGAGCGTTTCACATGCGGGTTCTCGGCTGGCACCCCGATGTTTACTTCACCGACCTGGCCGAGATCCGTGAGACGATAGAAGAGGTCCTGCCGCAGTCCGACTTCGTATCGCTGCACATGCCGTTGCTGCCCGATACCAAGGGGCTCATAAACAAGGAAACCCTCAAGCTGTTCAAGGACGGCGCCTATCTCATTAATACCGGTCGCGGTAAATGCGTTGTGGAAGAGGATGTCGTGGAGGCGCTGAAAAGCGGTAAGTTGAGCGGTTTTGCCACCGATGTCTGGTACAGCGATCCACCGGTGAACTCGCCGTTGCTTGACGCACCCAACACGATATTCGCTCCCCATATCGGAGCCTCCTCCAAGGAGAACATGAAACGAATCGGCATAATCATAGACCGTCTCATTTCCGATTATGCCAAAGCGAAGTAATATCACCTGTAACGTATGACAAGAAAACGAGGCTGACCCATGGCCAACAGAGTATTCAATTTCAATCCCGGACCCTCGACGATCCCGCTGGACGTTCTCAAGATCGTGCAGAGCGAACTGCTGGACTATCGTGGCTCGGGCATGTCCATTATCGAAAGCTCCCACCGGTCGCCCGAGTACGACGAGGTAAACGAGCAAGCTATTAAACTCGTGCGCGAGATATTCGGCCTGGACGACAGCTATCATGTCATGTTCCTCACCGGCGGCGCATCGCAACAGTTCTTCCAGATTCCTATGAACTTCCTCGTCGGCGGCAAGATCGGAGCCTACGCCGACACCGGCACCTGGTCGACCAAGGCTATCAAAGAGGCCGATGTCGTCGGGAAAGCGCACGTAGCGTTCGCCGGGAAAGAGAAAGGCTTCGTGCACATCCCGACCCAGGATGAACTGGACATCCCATCAGGAGCCGCCTACCTGCACATCACCACCAACAACACCATCAAGGGAACCCAGTACCATTATATCCCGGAGACGAACGGGGCGCCGTTGATTGCCGACATGTCGTCGGACATCGCATCCCACCGGATGGATTACAAGAAGCTCGACATGTTCTATGCCGGCGCGCAGAAGAACCTCGGTGCGGCCGGTACTACGCTGGTAGTGATGAACGACGCTCTCTTGCAGAAATCGAACGAAAGTCTCCCGAGCCTGCTCAACTACAAGACGCAGGCAGACAAGAAATCTCTGTACAACACGCCTCCGTCATTCGCCATCTACGTTGTCAAGCTGGTTCTTGAGTGGATCAAAAACCAGGGTGGTCTCGCGGCGGTCGAGAAAACCAATGTAGCCAAGAAGGATTGCATCTATCAGTTGATGGACCTTCATCCTGACTACTACCGGGGCACGGTCGAGAAGGAGAGTCGTTCGTGGATGAACCTTACGATGCGTCTGCCCAGCGAGGAGTTGGAGAAGAAGTTCATTGCCGAGGCTAAAGCGGCTGGGTTTGTTGGGCTGAAGGGTCATCGCAGTGTCGGTGGGGTCCGCGTTTCCTTGTACAATGCGATGCCGCTTGAGGGCGCCGAGAAACTGGCTGAGTTCATGGAGACGTTCAAGAAGAGCAACTAACAGGTTCTCTTGTAGGGCAGGTCTGTCCGCAGACCTGCCAATTGTGGCGGGTCCGAAGACGGACCCACCCTACGAATTTACTAAGCCGTTTCGCAGGGTCCTGACCACGCTGAAAGCGTGGTTGCGATCCTGCGTTTTTTGTTGGGGCCAAGTGGCACGGCGTGAAAATGGGTTCGTTTTGGTGATAAATCACTTCTTCGCACTTCGTGCGGCTCCTCATATCATGCTGAGCGCAGTCGAAGTATGATCGGAGTCGAACATGAATGCCTACACCACCTCCTCCTGAGCGGACAGGCTGTGTCGCAATGGGGTTTTTTGGTTGAGTATGGATTATTAGTCGGTA
>JAUXBJ010000274.1 GCA_030619425.1 bacterium | reverse complement strand
GCCAACATTATCGTTGGCAATCAGGTCGAGCGGACGTATCTTGACGCCATGACAGATGAACTGGTTGAAATCATGCTCAATTGTCGTCGCTGCGCGGTCCTGACCGGAGCGGGAATGTCAGCCGAATCGGGTGTACCCACTTTCCGAGGTAAGCAGGGATTGTGGAAGGAGTTTAAGCCCGAGGAGTTGGCTACCATGAGCGCTTTCATGGCCAATCCGAACCTGGTGTGGCAGTGGTACAACTGGCGTCGGGAGTTAATGGGCAAGGTCGAGCCGAACCCGGGCCACCAGGCGCTGGCGGAACTGGAAGATGTGTTCACGGACTTCACGCTGATCACCCAAAATATCGACGGCCTGCACCGCCAGGCGGGTTCGAGAAATATCCTCGAACTGCACGGCAACATTCACCGCAACAAGTGCGCCGAATGCAACCGACTCGTGGCGGCACAAACCGACATCGACCCCGACAATATCCCCACCTGCGAAAAGTGCGGCGGCCGGATTCGACCCGACGTGGTCTGGTTCGGCGAGATGCTCGACAATGACATCATCTCAACGGCCTTTCGGGTTTCGGAGGAGTCGGATGTCTTTTTGTCGATTGGGACTTCAGCGGTCGTCCATCCGGCTGCCTCGTTGCCGATGATGGCCAAACGTAGCGGCGCCACTTTGATCGAGATCAACCCGGAGCGCACCCCCTTGACTGAGTTGGCTGATTACTATGTAAGCGCCAAGTCGGGGGAGTTCCTTCCCCCTCTGGTGGAGCAACTCAGCGGTCGACGGACCGATTCGAAGGGGTGAAACCGGCGGCGGGAAGCGGAGTATAAGGACCGAAGCAACATAAGGATGGGTTGACACACGGTGGTATCTCCTCTGAGATTGTGGATCATAAAGCTGATGGTCGTCGTGCTGCTGTTCTCGGCCGGCGGCGGCTGTGTCTATTATAACACTTTCTACAACGCCAAGAAGTCGTTTAACGAAGCGGAAAAATCGCGCAACAAATCCAAGGGGAAAGGCCGCGGTAATGTCGGCAGTTATCGCAAGGCCATTGAGAAATCGCTCAAAGTTATCGAAGACTACCCCAATTCCAAGTATTATGACGATGCCCTGTACATTCTGATGATCTCCTACTATTACACCGAAGAGTTCTCCCGGAGCGAGCGGCGGGCGAGAGAAATTCTGGCTGTCTACGCCGAGAGCGAGTACACCCGTAAGGCCACCCTCTATTTGGCGAAAGCCAAGTTGATGCAGAAAGACCTCGACGATGCCATTGCTGTTTTTCAGGAGATTTTCGAGGGAGATTATGACGCTCAGTTCAAGAGCGAGGCTGCCATGACGCTCGGCGCCTATCACTTCGATAATAAGGAATACCGCAAAGCAGAACCGTATTTTCTGGCTCTGCGCGACTCGCTGGGCAATGCCGAGGAACGGCGACTCGCACAGACCTATCTGGCCGACGGATACTTCGCCGGCTACCGTTTTCAGGATGCCTTAGGCGCTTATCTGCAACTATTGGGGATGGACCCCGATAAGGACGATAAGTACCACGCGCTGTTTCAGGCCGCCAACAGCTCCTACCGACTGCAACGGATCGATGA
The DNA here is from genome assembly GCA_030619425.1 of bacterium. Taxonomy (GTDB): domain Bacteria; phylum Zixibacteria; class MSB-5A5; order GN15; family FEB-12; genus JAJRTA01. The sequence goes on along the minus strand of JAUXBJ010000274.1, from coordinate 2,591 downwards.
GGGTCAGGACTATCTCATGACGTTGATGGAGCAGGACGTCTATTTCGACTCCGTGAGCGTCCTCAAATTGAAGATGGGTGAAGGGTACGAATTCGACGAAGAGTTGGCCCAGGCCGAAGCCTACTACCAGGATATCATCAGCCAGTCCGAGAAACCGAAAGTTAAAGCTCAGGCTTTCTGGCGTTTGGCCTTGATTTACCAATATGATTATGACGATCTTATACAGGCGAAGATCTATTACGACTCCACCACCAAGCTCAATCGCAGTTCTGACATCGGTAAGGATGCGCTGCACCGCTCATCGTCCATCGGGTTGTTGGATGCCTATTCGCGTGCGATAGAGATCGATTCAACCTCCACCCAGGATATTATCGACAGGGCCGCCTATACTCAATATCAACTGGCTGAGTTGTACTGGCTCGAGTTGAACAAACCGGATTCTGCAATGATCGCTATGCAGGTAGTGGCCGATTCCTTTCCTACCGCCTTTGACTCCCCCAAAGCGCTGATCGCCCTTTCTGAAATGGTTCGGGAACATGAGGAGGACTCCAGCAAAGCCGACTCGATTCTTCGCGAAGTGCTGATACAGTATCCAACTTCCGACTACCTGCCGGAGACATTGGAAAGACTGGGTTTGGCCGGCAGTTCGGCCGACACCGGCTATGCCGGAGTGTATTTCAGCCGGGCCGAGCATTTCGTGGTCGATGAGTTCAATCTCGACAGCGCGCGAGCCAACTATCAGATCGTGGTGGACCGTTTCCCTGATTCCAAGTACTTCTTGCAGTCTCGTTTTGCGCTGATATGGCTGACGGAAATGTATGACAGTCCGGGTGACTCCTCCGTCATCCGGGCTTACAACGAACTATCCGATTCGTTTCCAAGTAGTGACTGGGCCAACGAGGCCCGTCAGCGCACGCAGTATGTTGCCAAGGAAAGTCCGTCTGATGATGACCAGGAGGCAGACAGTGTCATGCTTGCTGAAGGGGATGATGGAGACACTTTGCAAGCCGCAGTTGGGGATACTTCAGTGTATATCGACCCAGAGGTGGCAGCACTGTCTAGGGATGGAACACTCTTGGCCGAGCTTCGGTCGGATCCTATCCGCATCGATGAACCGTTCATCTACCCGGAGGAAGCCTACCGAGGGGGCTGGGAAGGTTGGCTTATCTTTCAGGTATTGCTGGACCCCTTCGGTGAGATCGAGGAATACGAACTCAAAACCAAGTCTCCCAACGAGCAAATCAATTTCCTCGCCGAGGAGACATTCGCTTCGATGGCCTGGGATCCCACCCGTATCCAGCTGGAGCTTCAGGACCAGTGGCTTTACTATCGGTTCATGGTACAGAAGCCGGATCTCTTGAAATGACAAGAACGAAGTGTGAAACTGCGCGCCTGATCAAGCGCCGAGACCTGAAGAACGATTATTTCTCGTTTACCTTCGCACCATTTTCCGCTGCCGACAAGTGTCGCCCGGGGCAGTTTGTTCATCTGAAGTTACCGGCTGGTGAGGTCTATTTCCGTCGCGCTTTCTCGGTCGCATCGGTTCAGACAAACCGCCGTGAGTTGGAGTTGATCGTCAAAGTGGTTGGGCGCGGCACCCGCATTCTGGCCGGACTCCGACGCGGCGATGCAACCAACCTGCTGGGACCGCTGGGACAACCGTTCAAACTACCGCGCAAGAGGGAGTCCGTTGTCATAGTCGCCGGTGGTGTCGGTTTCCCGCCATTGTTGTTTCTTGCTCAGGAATTGATCGACCGAGGTCATGATCCAAAGCATATCCTGTTCTTCTACGGTGGCCGCAGCCGATCAGACATTATCGAACGCAGCCGCATCAAGAAGCTCGGCGTGGATCTTCGGATAGCAACAGAGGATGGCACTCTCGGCGAACGAGGATTGGTTACTACGCCCGTGAAGACGTTCCTGCAGAAGCATGGTGACAACTGTCGCCTCTTTGCCTGCGGTCCTGAGGGGATGTTGAAAGCCGTGAACGAACTGGGGCTGGCCCTCAACGTGCCGGGTCAGTTGTCGCTGGAAGCGCCGATGCCGTGTGGGATCGGCGTCTGTCTGGGCTGTGTGGTCCCGCTGACGGCGGGGGGGCATGCCCGCGTTTGCTGTGATGGGCCGGTGTTTGAAATCGGGGAGGTGGCGTTGTGACACCTGACATGAAAGTAACGATCGCCGGGGTGGAGTTTGATAATCCTGTGCTGACCGCCTCCGGTTGCTGCGGTTACGGCGAGGAACTGGCTCAGTTCTACCCGCTATCGAAACTGGGCGGGCTGGTAACCAAATCGATCACGCTGGAATCAAGGTTGGGGCATCCGCCGCCGCGCACGGCGGAGACGGCCTCAGGTATGCTCAACGCCATCGGTTTGGCCAATGTCGGAATCGATGCATTCATTCACGACAAAGTGCCGTTTTTGGCCAAACAAAAGACGCGAATCATCGTCAATGTCGCCGGCGCTACAATCGACGAGTACGTCGAAGTAAGCCGCCGCTTGAATGACGTCGCCGAGTTGGACATGATCGAGCTAAACATCAGTTGCCCCAACGTGGACCAGGGTGGCATCCAGTTCGGCAGCGATCCAAAGCTC
>JAUXBJ010000320.1 GCA_030619425.1 bacterium | reverse complement strand
GTATTCCCTCCGATGTCTACGAAGTCGATCGTTTGTATGATCGCGATTGGCCCGGTAACTATTGGCCGTCTTCGGAATTAATTTCGCGTATCCATAGCGGTCGGCACATCATCAACCATCTGGGACATGGTAGCCCCAGTTCCGCCATGAGACTTAGCTCGAGCACGGTATACAACTCGCTTACCAACACGGAACTCTTTTTCGTCTACTCGCAAACATGTCTCGCTGGACATTTTGACGACACCGACTGCTTTGCTGAGTATCTCAATATCAAGACCGACTACTCCGCCTTTGCGGTTATAATGAACGCGCGCTACGGATGGGGCCTCTTAGGCAGTACCGATGGACCTTCGCAACGCTTCAACCGCGAGTTCTGGGATGCCGTGTTCAATCCGGATGAAGACATGCCGGAACTGGGGCGGGCCAACCAGGACTCCAAGGAAGATAATCTGTACCGCATCAACGAAGGCTGTATGCGCTGGATTTACTATGAAGAGAACTTATTCGGCGACCCCACCGTTCAAATCAAAATGGCCAGAGGAATGGCTTTCGAGTATCCCAACGGTGTCCCCAACGTGACAGAACCGGAACAGTCGACTTCTTTCGAGTTTACTGTCGTTGGCATCGCCCACGGTATGCCTGTCCCCGGTACCGGACAGCTTCACTTCTCGATCAATGATCAGGAATATCAGATAGTGGCTTTGACCGAAACATTGCCTAATGAGTATCTTGTCGAGCTTCCAATACTGGAATGCGGCGACCACCTGGACTTCTATCTCAGCGCCGAGGAGACTTTGATTGGGAGGATGTACGATCCTCCGGATATAGAATCCCCAAATCTAATTATAGTGGCATCAGAGGTTATAGTCAGCTTCAGTGACAATTGTGAAACTGATCTCGGTTGGACAGTCAGTGGCGACGCTTCGGACGGTCAGTGGGAGCGCGGTGTCCCGGTCGGCGGTGGTGACAGGGGAGATCCCAGCGACGATTACGACGGCTCCGGAAGCTGCTATCTGACCGACAATGTTGACGATAATTCCGACGTCGATGATGGGACAACAACCCTTACCTCGCCACTCTTCGAAATAGAAGGGGACAACGCGAAAGTGCGATTCGCGATATGGTACTCGAACAGCACGGGAGGCTCTCCTTTCATCGATGAGATGCATGTCTACATCTCCAACGACGGCGGCGGAGACTGGACACTGATGACAACCCTCGGTCCTTACCAAAGAGCTTCAGGTGGTTGGTACGAATACAGCTTCTGGGTCGGGGACTATGTCGTCCCTTCGGATCAGATGCGAGTGCGGTTCGATGTCTCTGATCTGGGAGAGCCAACCGTGGTTGAAGCGGCCATAGACGCCTTCGAGATCACCGACTACGTGTGCTACAGCTATCTCTGCGGAGACGTCGATGGTAGTGGGGAAGGACCGGATATCGCCGACCTGGTGTACATGGTGGACTTCATGTTCAACGATGGCCCACCACCACCGCTGATGGCCGTTTGCAATGTGGACGGACTCAATGGTGACGATATCGATATTGCGGACCTGGTCTACCTGGTGGATTTCATGTTCACCGGTGGTCCGCCACCGATCTGCGAGTAGTCCGAGACAGTAGTGGATTAGTAGTCTTCAGTAGGGCGGGTCCGTCTTCGCCGAAGGCCCGCCGTAGGAGGGAACCCGCCGCCAATGGCAGGTTAGAATCCTTGCGGTCCTGACTCTAGAGCCTTTGTGCCCTTGCCCCTTGCGGGCAAGGGCTTTTTTGATGCAGGCACGCGGGTCCTTCGCGCTCCGCGCACCGGGTGTCACCCTGAACGGAGTCGAAGGGCGACCCAATCCTTGTTGCCAGCGTCATTTCGGCGAACGCCGGAATCCAGAACCGTAGGTCGAAACCCCTGCGCTGAAAGTCCGCCGTAGGAGGGGTTTCGACATCGGCGAAGCCGAAGGCCCACTCCGGGTCCCCACAAAAACACCACCAACCACCTGCAAAAAGCGTCTGCCCACCCTTCAAGTGAGGGACTGCTCCCATGACCCCCAGCCCGATTCAGAATTCGAAAACAGGGAGAATCCTTTTCGGAAAAACGTTTTTACGCAAAACGAACCCATTTCACAGGCCGCCCCCCCGGCCGTACGTGGTGTTGGGCGACCCCGCCCGACACCTGCTGTGCCACCAAAAGGCTGTCAGGCGAGTCGCCTTACAGCAGCAGTACCTTCCACCTGCTAAAAAAATAGCATTTTCTGCTTGACAAACGTATCGCTATGTGCTAAATTTTTAGCAGAAAGGACCGAACAGAAGTGACAGGCGGTTCGTCTCACAATTAGAAGGCAATATGACACAAAGGCGAATATGAGCAGAAAGCAACTCAACCAACTCAGCCGTCGTGAACGGCAAATTGTCGACATCCTGTACCGTCAGGGTGAGGCCGCTGTCGCCGAGGTGCTCAAGGCGATACCGGACCCGCCCAGCTATTCGACCGTGCGGGCACTGTTAGCTGTGCTTGAGGAAAAAGGATACGTCCGGCACCGCAGGCAGGGTCGGCTCTATCTTTACAGCCCCACCGTCAGTCGCACCCAGGCCAGTCGCACTGCGCTCAAACATGTGGTGAACACATTTTTCGATGATTCCGTCGAGGACGTAGTTGCCGCCCTGATGAGCATGAAGAGCACTCAAATATCCGCCGAGGAGTACGAACGGCTGTCCCGTCTGATTAAGGCCGGGCGCAAAAAGGGGAAGAGACGATGACGACTTTGCTTGAACAAGTGTGGCACTATGCATCCTCCGGCGGCTGGCTGTTCGGATTGATGGGTTACGTTGTCAAGTCGTCGGTTGTCCTGCTGGCCGCGCTCCTGGTCCAGCCGTTGTTGAAGACACGACCGCCGGCGGTCAGACATCTGATAATGCGATCTGCGTTTCTGGGCGTGTTGGCTCTTACTCTGTTGGGGCCGATTTTGCCTTCCTGGCAAGTGAACTGGCCGGGATTTATGACCTCGGGTTGGAATGCGACCATCGGAGTACTTCAGCCCCAGATCGTCTCACCTGTTGATTCCACAGTTGCAGCCACCGGCACTCCCTGGCCGGTCTGGATTTTGTTGGTTTGGCTGGCGGGTTGCCTGCTGGTTGGTTCAAGGTACTTGCTCGGTCTGTTTTCCGCCCGCGGACTTGCCCGAACTGGATTCCAGGTTGACGTCGAAGATATTCTACTGTCCGCAGATCGAATCGCGAGTCATCTGGGCATCCGGCGACACGTGCGGATACTCATAAACGAGCGACTGTCCGTCCCCATTGTATTCGGCATGTTTCGCGCCACCATCCTGCTGCCTGCCGACGTTTCTGAATGGACACGTGAGCGGCGAGACCTGGTCCTCAGGCACGAGTTGGCTCACATCAAACGTCGTGACAACTTGTGGATCCATCTGGCCGGCTTGATTTCGATCTTCCACTGGTTCAATCCGCTGGTCTGGGCGGCCAGGGGAAAGATGGTAGCCGAGAGCGAGTATGCCTGCGATGACAGCGTCCTTGAGATCGGTGTGTCGTCCTCAGATTATGCACAACATCTCTTGGACAGTGCCCGTGAGGCGGGTCGGTTGGATCGCTCGGTGCAGGCCGGAGTTGCATTAGCCTATAACACTCAACTGGAGGGAAGAATCATGTCGATTCTCGCCAATCGTAAACGAGCATCTCTCACCACATTCAGACTGACCGCC
>JAUXBJ010000175.1 GCA_030619425.1 bacterium | reverse complement strand
GTGGAACTATGTGATCGTGGCTCTCTTGTCGAACTCGATTCTCGCGGCGCTGAGCCTCGTGTTCTGCAAGAAATGGTTTGAGCGCGAGTCGGTGATTTTCAGGATGTAGCACGGTCAAGCCGCCCATAAATGGGTCTTATCCGCTATGCGCGCCGTTTCGACGGCTTACTGTAACTGTGCGATTTCAGTAGGCAGGGTGAGGTTTGGGGGCTATCGTTTACAGGCACCTCATGGTGAGCGGAGTCGAACCATGAGCGTACGAACCATGAGCGGAGTCGTAGCTTACGGTTCGCCGAAGGCGCCGATGTTCGAGAGGTTGCCGTGGACTTCCTTCACCCTCTTGATATGGTACCAGTTGAGGTTGCCATCGGCCTCGAGTCCCCAGCCGGTTACCCAATCCTCGCCTCTCTGAATGTCGACAAACGACTCCGTGTCCATCCGGTCGGTTTCCGAGTTCCAGCGGAGATAGTCGGTCTTGAGCCGGGTGCCTATCTGATTGACCAGAATGACATGGCCGAACAGATCCAACAGTCCGGTTTTCTCGCGGACGACCGCCGAGTCGGCTATCACCCAGCCGGCGGCTTTGCCCGTGGAATCATAGGTAGTGACGTGCACGCCATAGGACATGGCGGAGTCGAGCGGCTCGTACTCAACTATGCGTTCCGAGAGGATTTCGGTGGTAATGCGACCGCCGTCGTACAGGAAAATCTTAGCCTTCTTGAGTTCGGTGCCAAGCAGTTGGCTGCTGTCGGCATCACTGTCCGGTCCGGATTGCGATGACTCGTCGATCGCACACCCGGCCATGAGCACCAGGATGATAATCAAATATGTTAGTAGTACCGTTCGCATTACATTCGCTTTCTTATACGTATATCGGCTCGTAAGTTCGGAATATACAGCCGTTTGTCAAGTCCTATACGAAGGGGGCGTCAGCCAGCGATTTTTCAGCCAGATCCACTGGTCCGGGTACTGGACGATGATTTTCTCAAGTTCTTTGCTGCAGGCGGTGGTAACAGCTATGACATCACGGTCAAAGTCACCGCTGGGGTTGATCTTGATCTCCGGTCGGACAATGATATGGTAACGATTGTCCTCGGTACGCACACAAGCCATAGGGACAAAAGCAGCGCCCGTCTTCAGTCCGAGAATGGTCTGACCCACCGGTGTCAGGGCCGGTCGCCGGAAAACCGGCACGAACTCACTGCGGATGCTGATGGAGTCGAAGTCCATCAGTACTCCCAGCACTCCGCCATCCTTCAGCCATCTCATAAAACGCAGCGGTGAGGCGGTGGTGGCGATGTTGGTCACTCCCAAAGCCTGACGCTGCGCCACCAACAGTTCGTCCAGTCGCCGGTCGTACATTTCGCGACCGATAGCGGCGGCCCGGTAACCTAACGATGTAAAGTAGACTCCCAACAGTTCGAAGTTGCCGATATGCCCGGAGATTGCGATAACGCCATTACCCCGCTTGTATGCCTCGTCAAAATGTTCGAGACCCTTGATAGAAATAAGCGGTGCAATCTCGCTATGGTAATGCTTTGTGCAGCGCAGCAGATCGACAACGTTCTTACCGGAATTGATAAAGAACCGGCAGCCAATACTTGTTAGTTCCTCGGCAGTAAGGTCATCACCGTAGACCAATGTCAAGTGCCGAGCAATCCTGTGGCGATCTTTCGGCAACAGCCGCCAGGCCGTCAGTCCGGCCATAGCACCCAGGAACAATGCCAGGCGCCGTGGCAGACGATTGAACAGGCCTGTCAACGCGCGGACCAGGAAGTAGGTCGCGCTATGTTTGAGCCGTTTGCTCAGCCTCATAGTCAGACCAGTTTGGATTTCAGGATATCGTGCAGATGGATAATACCGACCAGCCGACCGGATTCATCAACCGTCGCCAACTGCGTGATCGAATGTTTTTCCATAATTGCCAACGCCGCGTTGAGCAGGGCATCGGCTGCGACAGTCTTGGGAGTTGTCTGCATGACCTCGGATGCCGTCAAGCTGAAGAAGTCGGCCTGTTTTTCGACCACGCGACGCAGGTCGCCGTCCGTGAAGATACCTGCGGGACAGCCATGTTTGTCCTTTGTCAGGACACAGCCAAGTCGGCTGGAGGTCATCTTGAGAATCATCTCTTTCATAGACGCCTGTGGCTCGATCAACGGTACTTCCTCGCCGGTATGGTGCAACTCCGAGCAGCGCATCAGCAAACGTTGACCCAAAAAACCACCCGGGTGCAGGTCAGCGAAGTCATCCGGGCCAAACCGGCGTGCCTTGAGAAGCGCCAGCGCCAGCGCATCACCCATCACCAGGGCCGCCGTCGAGGACGAGGTAGGCACCAGATTATTGGGACAGGCCTCATGATCCACCGAGCAGTCCAGAACGATATCGGCGCGGTCGGCCAGGTCACTGGTCATACTGCCGCCCAGCAAAATCATAGCTACGCCCAGCCGGCGGGCCGCTGAGACCAACATGGCACTTTCACCCATGCGCCCGGACTTGGATACCAACAGAAGGATGTCGTCGGCGCGCATAAGTCCCAGATCGCCGTGCAGCGCTTCGGCAGGATGCAGGAAAAACGATGCAATCCCGGTGGAGTTGAACGTCGCCGCAATCTTCTTGCCGATCAAACCGGACTTGCCCATGCCGGCTACGATCACGCGACCTTTGCACTCGAGAATAGCGTCCACCGCTCGTTCGAAATTCGCATCGAGCCGCTCGGCCAGAGCTTCCACCGCCGCAGCCTCGGATCTGATTACTTCCTGCGCGTATTTTCTCAACTCGGTCATTCGATCATATCCAGAGGGTTCTTACCTACTGCTTCGAAGTATGCCTCGATCACTTCGCGCGCCGCCCCGCCGCCGCCACCCTTCTCGGTGACATAATCGACCACCTCGATCAGTTCGGACGCAGCGTCGGCGACGGCAATCGACAGACCGGATCGTCGGGCCAGACCGAGATCCAGAAGCTCGTTGCCGACAAAAGCTATCTCGGAGAAATCAATATCGAGTTCCTCAAGGAGAGGTTGGATCTGGAGTATCTTATCCTTCTTGCCCTGCAAGACATGCTTGACGCCGAGGTCCTTCATGCGGGTGTCGGTGGCAGCCGAATAGCGTCCCGACACAATCGCCAACTCCAGGCCGGACCGCATCGCCAGCGCCATGAAAAAGCCGTCGGAGATATTGAACCGTTTGAGTTCAAAACCGTCAGGGCCAAAGAATATGCTGTCATCGGTCAACACACCGTCAACATCAAGCGCCAATAGCTTGACGCTCTTCAAACGCTCTACAAACTGTTCTCGCGAAAGATGGCTCATAACGTTCTCACTTCGCCGCCTGTCTGATTTGCATGATCGAGTTCAACAGGGCAGCCATCTCATCGAGCGGCAGCATGACACCGGCGTCGGAGAGCGCTTCGGCAGGTTTCGGATGCGTCTCGACAAACAGGCCGTCGACACCGATAGCCACAGCCGCTTTTGCCATCGGAATGACAAACTCCGGTCGACCACTCGACACTCCCGCGCCGCCGCTGGGGAGTTGCAGCGAATGGGTGGCATCGAACACAACCGGGCGGCCGGTCTCTTTCATTATCAACAGGGATCGAAAATCGACAACCAAATTGTGGTAGCCAAACGTCGTCCCGCGCTCGGTCAGCATGACTTTTTCAGAGCCTGCCTTGGCCACCGCGTTGGCCATATCCTCGGGCGCCATGAACTGACCCTTCTTGATATTGACCCAACGTCCGGTTTGTGCCGCAGCCTGTATCAGTGCTGTCTGGCGACAGAGAAAGGCCGGAATCTGCAGGACGTCGGCTACCTCGGCGACCGCCGGAACTTCAGCCGTCTCGTGAACATCGGTCAACACCGGCAGGCCGGTTTCCGTCTTGACCTTCTCAAGGATACGCAAACCTCCCTCCAGACCCGGTCCGGTGGGAGAGTCCGCCGAAGTACGGTTGGCCTTGGTGTAGGAACTTTTGAAAATGTACGGCAGATTATGCCGCTCGGCCAACTCGGCGACCATCTCGGCTACTTGCAGACAGAGCGACTCCGACTCGATCACGCACGGTCCCGCGATCAGAAAAAACTCACCCCGTTCGATTCTGGCAAACACGTCCTCGGTCATGTCGGGCAATATAAATAGTGCCGACCGAAACGCCAGCGATAAATGAGGTTGCGCATTAGCAGGGCAACATCCTTGCGATGCCGCCCATTCTGATTCCGTCGTTGCGAGCCCTGCGGAGCAGGGCGCGGCAATCTCGTTATAGCGTGCGCGGCGTATGTCCACATGCGCCGCGCTTTTGTGCCGGACCGATCAACTCGTCATTCCTGCGAAAGCAGGAATCCAGTGATCCTGCCATGAAAGAGGCCTACGTCTATATGATGGCAAGCAAGAAGAACGGCACACTCTACATCGGTGTGACTTCTGATCTTGTCAAAAGAGTGTACGAACACAAGCAGGGGATTGTCGAAGGCTTCACAAAGAAGTATGGTGTCCATCAACTTGTTTGGTGCGAATGCCACGCAGCTATCAGCGAAGCCATTCTCCGAGAGAGACAGATCAAAAAGTGGAAACGCGCTTGGAAGATTGAGTTGATTGAGAAAAACAATCCGCTGTGGCGCGACCTCTATGATGACATCATAGGATAGACGAGGGTTGCCACCTTGGCGTAAATGTTATAGAACTTCCGATTGTGCCCCCCCTTCCTCCGCAAATCCCCACCACGACCTACGTCGTGACATAAAAAGTGGTCTCTTCGATATCTGCCGAAGATGGCAGGAGCACAGGGCTCCTGCCCTACAACAGGCAAGCCTGTTCTTCGCGCTTCGCGCGTGCCAATGACGTGGGCTGTATAGACGCTCATGCTGAGCGCAGTCGAAGCATGACGCCTCTGTTTCAACGACCTCCTTACGCTCGTGGGCCGATCATCTTCTCGGGCCGTACTTTCTCGTCGAACTCCTCCTCCGTCAACAGTCCGAGCGCGACCACCGCTTCCTTCAGCGTGGTCCCTTCGGCGTGCGCTTTCTTAGCGACCTTGGCCGCGTTGTCATAACCGATGTGCGGATTCAACGCCGTGACCAACATCAGGGAGTTGGTCAGGTGCTTCTGGACAGCAGCCTCGTTCGGTTCTAGGCCGACCGCGCATTTCTCGTCGAACATCTCGCACGAATCGGCGATCAGTCGAATCGACTGGAGCAGGTTGTAGATCATCACCGGCTTGAAAACGTTCAACTCGAAATTGCCCGACGCGCCGCCGATGTTCACGGCGACATCGTTGCCGATCACCTGCGCGCAGACCATTGTCATCGCCTCGCACTGAGTCGGGTTGACTTTACCCGGCATAATCGACGAACCCGGCTCATTGGCCGGCAGGTTCAACTC
>JAUXBJ010000074.1 GCA_030619425.1 bacterium | reverse complement strand
TGAACCGCGTTTGGCTTGTATCTCCGGCTTCTGGATACAGCGTCCCGATGGCACGTAATACTTGGCCGTGGTCAGCTTCAGCGCCATCGAACCATCGTTGGCAATCTGGAATATCTGCTGCACCAGTCCCTTACCGTAGGTGGGGGCGCCGACGATGAGTCCGCGGTCCCAATCCTGAATGGCCCCCGAGACGATCTCACTGGCCGATGCGGTGCCTTCGTTCACCAGGACAATCAGTGGGTTGTCCTCGAACAGCGGCGCCCGTTCGGAATAGAAATGACGTTCACTGGTTTCGTAGCGTCCTTTGGTATAGACGATCTCGCGCCCCTGCTCAAGGAACAGTTCGGCGGTCTCTTTGGCCTGGTCGAGTAGTCCGCCGCCGTTACTGCGCAGGTCGAGAACAAGCGCCGAGACGTTCTGATCGTTCAGGTCGCTGATGGCGTCTCTGAGTTCGTGCGAAGTTTCTTCGGCGAACCGCGAGAGACGGACGTAGCCGATATCGGTCCCGGGAATCACTCCGGCATACGGTACCGACTTCAATTCGATCACCGCTCGCTCCACCTCAAAGTCCATCATGTCGGCGATACCGGCCCGTTTGATCGTAAGCACCACCGAGGTGCCGGCCGTGCCGCGCATCAGCTTGGCGCCGTCGGCTGTCTTCATGCCCTCGGTCGACTCGCCGTCAATGGCCCATATAATATCACCGGCGCGAAGGCCTTTGCGATAGGCCGGGGTACCCTCAATCGGTGTGATGATGATGATACGATTGTCACGGGAGTCTATCTGCATGCCCAACCCTTCGTACTTGCCGTGCGTGGACTCCATCAAGGCCTCGTACGACGAACGCTCCATCAGGATGGAATATCGATCAAGATCGGTAAGCATTCCTCTGATGCCCGCCTTGATAATCTCGTCGGTGTCGACATCCTCCATGTATTGATTTCTTATGTTGAAGGCGGTCGAGGAGAGCTTCTTGACATCCTTCAGGAAGCTGTCTCGTTTGCGACGGGTTGTTTCGGGGTTATCGGTGGCGGCCGGTTCGGTGTTGATGTGCGTGGTGTCGGCCCACATCACCGGTTCGGTCGTAGTTACCTGTTCGGCTTCAAGAGACCCGATCTCCGCGATAAAAGCGATGGCAAAAACCGTTAATCCGACCAACAGAACCGTATATCGAATCATCGAAACCTCCGTTTCAGTGTGCTCGTATCCAACCAGCGTCAAGATAACACACCAAGCCGCTTTGTCAAGTTAGAGGACGGCTGACGCCGATGTGTATCTCTTTGAACTTTATACGCTTACAATACACCATCGGTTGCCAAAGGTTCCCCGGTCAACGGCTATCGGGATACAAACGGTTGTCGTTCGGCTGTTTACCTGAAAGAACAACTCGGCTCACTCATCGGATTCTCAGCAGTTTTTATCACGATAATCTGTCTCCGACCCTAACTTTGTTGTAGGTATCGATTTGGCTCGCGGAAGCGCAACCGAGGCAAAAAAGATTGTCCTTTTCATGCACAATCCCGTATGGTTAGAACCGTATGCAGTTCCACAAACGTCTCATCTTCGCCTGGATGCTCAATCTGCTCCTGCCGGGTTTGGGCCATTTCTACTGGAGGGAATACGCTTTCGGGCTGTTCGTTTTCCTGGTCATGTTGTTGGCTTCGGTGCTGTATGTGGCCTCGTTCTTCGTACCAATGCCGGGTGCGGTCACATGGTTGGTGCTTGGATTGCCGATCATGTTCTACGGCTTTACCTTTGTGGATCTGGCCCGGACAGCGCGTCTGAAACGTGTCTCGATCAATCGTACTACCCGGGCGGCGGTGGTCATCGTTGCCGCCGGTTTGTTATACCAGGTTCTATCGCCGTCCGCTGCGCTCAATTTCGGATGGCGCAACCGACCTGAAATCTACACGATACCGCACAACCGATTGAACCCTCTGTATGCCACGGGTGACATTCTCAAGGCCAGTTCGCTCGCTTACACCGTCAGGATTGCCTTCGTCGATCGACCGATATTACATCGACTGCCTCAGCGATTCGAGATGGTCCGCTTTGAAGAGGCCTCGGGACGACGTCGCACCGGCTTCGTGGTCGGTTTGCCGCTGGAGGAAGTGTTGATTGTCGATGGTTTGGTGGTGGCGGATGGTCTCCCCGACCCACGCGATGGTCCTCCCGGTATTAGTCTCACCGGTGATTGGCCGTTGACCCAGGCCGACCAGTTCTCTATCTTGGTGGCTACGGTCAGCATGGGTTCTCTGGACAAAGTGTATGAGATACCGCTGACGCAACTGGTGGGAAAGGTGGATAGACTTTTCTAAAATGTACAGATTCGTAATCTTCGATTTGGATGGCACTCTGATCGATTCTTCAGACGGGGTGGTGGAGGCGGTCAATTACTCGCTGCAACAGATGGGTGAACCGACCCAGCCGCCGGAGGTCATCAAACCTTACATTGGTTACCCTTTGGCCAAGATGTATCCTGAGTTCACCGATGCGCCGTACGAACAGTTGTATGAACATTTCACGGTCAAGGCCGCTCAGACGGTCGTGACATCGACGTATGCCCTACCGCATGTAGATGAAGTTTTGAAGCAACTGTACGCGGACGGCCGAACGTTGGCGGTGGCCACGACCAAGATCAAGAGACATGTTGACAGCATCCTCGACAAACTCGACTGGCGCAAGTACTTCCTGGCTGCTGTGGGCGGCGATGAAGCGCCTCGGTTCAAGCCGGACCCGGCGATTTTCCGTCTCACTCTCGAACGATTACAAGCAAAGCCGTCCGATGCTATGGTCGTTGGTGATACCGTGAACGATGTACACGCCGCGCAGGCAGTTCCCATGACGGTGACGGCTGTGGCCTCACCTTACGGACACCGTGATGAGCTTATGGCGTCACAGCCGGATCACTTCATCGAGGATATCCGGCAGCTTCCGGATATTCTGCAACTTGCTGACGACGGAGGTGAGACCCGTTAGTAGGCTGTTGAGAAACGCTGCATCCGTCACTGCGAGGTCGCCGGCCACAAGTGGCTGTTAAGGGCGACCGTGGCAATCTCAAATTGTTGGCAGGTTTGGCGTAAGAGATTGCCGCGCTCCCTACGGCACGAGTGCCTTCGGTCGCTCGAGATGACGAGAAACGGGCTTCTTCAACAGCCTGTTAGTGATTCAAACTGTCGAGGCTGTGTCATTAGACGCCGTGTAATCTCAACGTGTGACTCGTGAGGATACCAATGAAGAAACTCTTTGTGAATTCATTCAAGACTAAGGTCGGCACTGTCCGCACGGCTGCGACCGACAGGGGTCTGGCGCTTATCTGTTTACCAGGGGAGTCAAAGCGTTACTTTGATGAACGCGTCGAGAAACTGTTCGTTGGTCATCAGGTTCAAAGCGGAGGAAAGGTCAATCGCACAACTCAGCGACAGATTGTTGATTACCTGGACGGCAAACGGACCAGGTTTGATTTGCCGCTGGATCTTCACGGCACGCCGTTTCAGAAGAAAGCCTTGCGGCGGGTGGCGCGCATTCCTTATGGCAAGGTAAAGACGTATGGGGACATTGCGGCTGCCATCGGCAAGCCGCGAGCGGCGCGGGCAGTCGGCTCGGCCAACGCTCGTAACAACCTGCCGCTGGTGATACCGTGCCATCGAGTTGTAGCTGCGAACGGCTTGGGAGGTTATGGTGGCGGGTTGGCCTTGAAAAAGAGGCTATTGAAAATGGAAGGGAGTTTGTAAGCTCGCTTCCGATCATTGGAGCATATTGAAGATACAGTTTTGATTTAGCCCATAACAATAATGGAGAACGAAGATGGATCCACGTGTGGAAAAACTGGCCAGGGTTCTAGTGCACTATTCGGTCAAACTCAAAAAAGGCCAACTGGTCAAGATCGCCGGTGAAGTGGCGGCGCTGCCGTTGATAAAGGCGGTCTTTGCGGAAGCCGTGCGCGTCGGTGCTCACCCCTACACCCAGATCAGGGTGGCCGACAACGAAGAAACCATGATGAAACTGGGCAGCGACGCACAGTTAAAGTGTCTGCCGCCGACAGCCATGATGGAGATAAACAAGATCGACGCCTACATTGGCATCTGGGGCAGCGAGAACACGCGCAACCTGTCAGGTATCGATCCCAAGAGGCAGGCGTTGATGCGTCTTGCCTCGAAACCGGTTATGCAAAAGTTTTTCAAGCGCTTTGGCGCCGGTGAACTGCGCTGGGTGGGTACCCAGTTCCCGACTCTGGCCGACGCTCAGGAAGCGGAGATGTCGTTGTCCGATTATGAGGACTTCGTCTACGGCGCCGGTCATATCAATGCCAAAGACCCGGTTGCGCACTGGAAAAAGGTGGCCAAAGAGCAGGCACGAGTCATCAAGATTCTCAACCGTTTTGATAAGATCCATGTTCGCGCCAAGGGCACCGATCTCAAACTGCGCGTCAAGGGGCGCAAGTGGGTCAACTGCGCCGGCACCGAGAACTTTCCGGACGGTGAGATATTCACCAGCCCTATCGAAAACACAGCCGAAGGATACATCCACTACAGCTTTCCGGCCGTTTATGGTGGCCGCGAGGTGGAGGATGTACGTCTGGAGTTCAAGAAGGGTAAGGTGGTTACAGAGTCGGCCGGGAAAAACCAGGACTACCTGACGGCCATGCTGAACATGGACAAGGGTGCACGGTTTCTGGGTGAGTTTGCGATCGGCACCAACTATCAGATCAAACGGTTCTCGAAGAACATCCTGTTCGACGAGAAGATCGGCGGCACCTGTCACCTGGCTGTCGGTCAGGGCATTCCCGAAGCAGGAGGCAAGAACCAGAGCGGGCTGCATTGGGACATGGTGTGTGATCTCAAGAAAGGGGAGATCACGGCCGACGGCAAAGTGATCTACAAAAACGGCAAGTTCACGATTTAGGGGTGACATCCGGCGATGCTGCGTCGTCGTCCGGGTGACCGTCTCAAACTTGTTTAGGACGGGAATACGTGCCGTCCACATTAGAGGAAATAGAAAGAGAGGAGTCGAATATGAGCAAAACTGAAGAGAACCTGAAAGCCGCCTTCGCCGGCGAGTCTCAAGCGCGTAACAAGTACACCTATTTCGCCAAGGTGGCCCGCAAGGAGGGGTACCATTATATCGCCAGGATTTTCGAAGAAACCGCCGACAACGAGATGCGTCACGCCAAGGACGAGTTTGCGCTCCTGAATGGAATAGGTGACACTGCTGCTAATCTCGAAGCAGCCATGAACGGCGAGGATTACGAAACGACCGAGATGTATCCCACTTTCGCCAAAGAAGCGAAAGAGGAAGGCAACGCGGATGCCGCTGCGTTGTTCAAAATGATTGCCAAAGTGGAGGCGCATCACCGGGATCGGTACCAGAGGCTTTTGGACATGGTTAAGGCGGGCACTGTTTACAAACGCGAAGAACCGATCAAATGGAAATGCAGTGTCTGCGGCTATGTCCACGAAGGCAAGGAGCCACCGGCTAAATGCCCAACCTGCAAGCACCCGAGAGAATACTACGAACCGGCGAATATGGACATCTAAGAGTCTGGTAGCACCTACCTCAGTAGGTCGGGAGCCCTGTGCTCCCGACGATAATGCGAGTTTGTAACAAAGATGTCAGGAGGACGGGCCTCCTGACCTACGGAACTTCTTGTGCTTCACAGGCAATACTTTTTGTCCTGTGGTACGCAATCATACGGCAATGCGGATTTGCAACAGAGATGTCAGGAGGACGGGCCTCCTGACCTACGGGACTGCGATCCTGCCATCAATCTCCTCCAACAGGTGCTACCCTCGACCCTAAAGAACCTATCTCAAGATGCCGATCCAGATGATATACGCAAAGCTCTGTGATTCCAAGCCCCCAGGAGGGTTTTTATGACCAAACAGCGAAAACAGACCAGGTACCAGACAGAAGAATTCCTGATGGTGTTCGACCGGCATACTAGTCGACACATCGGCGGGTTGGCCAACCTGACCTACGATGGCGCCATGTTCGTTACTCAGGAGCCGGTGAAGAAATCCAGCATCGCGCACTGTCGCGTAGAACTGCCGAACAAGATTCTCGATCGCGACCAACTCATCTTTGATGCTGAGTGCGTTTGGTGCAAGAAGAACGCGACCAGAGGCTGGTACGAGTCCGGGTACAAATTGAAGAACGTCTCCGAGCAGGACCGCAATATCCTGACCTACGTGATGCTCAAACTGATGTCCGAACAGCCGGCGACCCAGGAGACACCGGACTTACCATAGTCACCTCAGTAGGTCGGGAGCCCTGCGCTCCCGACAGTAGAGCGTGTTTGTTGGATTATCAATGTCAGGAGGACAGGCCTCCTGACCTACTAAGACTGATGTCATGCTATCCCGTACTTGTCGAATAACGCCTTGGTTAGCCAACTCTGACCAAGGTTCTTTTTCAACGTCTGGGCTATTAACTGCCAAGTACACTTTTGCAGAAGGTGCGGGAACTTCAGTGCATCTTTGCATTGTTGCCACGCGATCATTCCCGCTCCCTCATCCTGAAAGGAGGGATTTCGTTCATCGTATAGGAGCACGGCGTGGCCCGCTTCGGGGTCGACCTTGGAATTGGCTGTGACACAAACCGCGAGAATGTTCCTGACGAGCTGATATGGTTCGATGAGAGGACACGGTTTGTAATCTGTGTCAGCCGCCCACTTGAAAATCTTCGGGATGTATTCCCAGTAGCGGATCCCTCGTTCGGTCAGGTAACATTGCTTTTGGGGGCGCGTCTCTCCGTAGTAGGTGCCATCACATTTGCCACGAACCGGCATGGTGCAGGCACCCACATGAGTCTCGGCAAACTTACACTCGACGGCAACTCTGTGGTCACTTTGCAGTAAAACATCAATCTCAGTGGGACGAGGTTCTCTTAATGAGTGAACCGGATACTCGAGCGTGCACTTCGCATCGCCAGCGCCGTCTGGGAGGAATAGCGGTTTGCCGTCGTCGGTAGCAAGATCGGCCAGAAGTTCAAGATTGCCACTGACAATAAGGTTGCCGAAGACACTTTGTGCCAAAGCTTGCGAGCTCTTCATGCTTCTGAACCATCGGTGCCGTGATTTCTTCGGAATGATATCCAGCAAGCGTTTTCTGTTGCTTTCGTCGATGCTGGAGGGCATGAGGATATTGTCATCGGCCGCATGTTCCTTGAATACTGGCGGGCGACGGGTGTTGACCTCTGGGCCTTGGTCGAACATCGAGTCATTTTCAGCGAAGACCTCGCGACGATAGGCCCGAAACCTGTCTACGATCATTCGTTCGTAATTGTGCACC